>NZ_JBLRDT010000183.1:0-4910 GCF_057512245.1 Gryllotalpicola sp. CP2-P1 | reverse complement strand
CTCGGCGAGGGCCGGCTCGATGCCGTCGCGGTGCACGAGCAGCTCGGCGACGTCGTCGATGGTCGGAACCGTGAGCCGCACGGTGCGCACCCGCGACCGGATCGTCGGCAGCAGGTCGGCGTCGCTCGGAGCGCACAGCACCCAGACGGTGCGCTCTGGCGGCTCTTCGAGTGACTTGAGCAGCAGGTTGCTCGTGCGCTCGGTCATGCGGTCGGCGTCTTCGATGACGAGCACGCGGTAGCGCCCGACCGACGGCGAGTACTGGGCCGAGCGCACCAGCTCGCGGACTTCGTCGATGGTGATGATGACCTTCTCGGTCGCGAGCACCGACAGATCGGGGTGCGTGCGCGCCTGTACCTGGCGGTCGGTCGCCTCGTCGCCGTCGGGGCCCGCGTGGCTGAGCAGCGCGCTCGCGAACGCGAACGCGAGATTCGAGCGACCGGAACCCGGCGGCCCCGTGAGCAGCCACGCGTGGGTCATCGCGTTGCCCGCGCCGCCCCCCTCTGGCGCGGATGCCGGCGAATCGGATGCCTCGGCCGAGCCGGCTCGCCCCGGGTCGACCCCCGCCGCGGCGCGCAGCACCGCGATCGCCTCACGCTGCCCCGTCAGCTCGGCCCACACGCTCATCGGCTTCAGGCTACCCGGCGCCGCCGACAGTCCCGTCGGTTGTCAACAGGGCGGCGACGCGACTGCGGATCGCGGCGGCGAGCTCGTCCGCCGGCAACGTCGCATCGAGCACGAGCCAGCGCTCGGGCTGCGCGGCGGCGAACTCGAGGTAGGCCGCGCGGATGCGCCGGCTGAACTCGGCCGCCTCGGCCTCGATGCGGTCGAACACCTTCTGAGCGGCGTCGATGCGCTCGCGCGCGAGTGCCGGGTCGAGGTCAAGCAGCACGGTGAGCGTCGGGTAGAGCCCCTCGGTCGCCCATTCGGACAGACGGCGGACCTCGGCGGGGTCGAGCACGCGGCCCGCGCCCTGGAACGCCACCGACGAGTCGATGTAGCGGTCCTGGATCACGACCTCGCCGCGCTCGAGCGCCGGTCGCACCTTCGTCGCGATGTGGTGCGCGCGGTCGGCGGCGAACAGCAGCGCCTCGGCCCGCGGCGCGATGTCGCCCCGGTGGTGCAGCACGATGTCGCGCACGAGCTGCCCGAGCTCGGTGCCCCCCGGCTCCCTCGTCGCGACGACCGTGTGGCCGGCATCCCTCAGCCACTCGGCCAGCTTCTCGAGCTGCGTCGTCTTCCCCGACCCGTCGAGACCCTCGATCGAGATGTAGAGGCCGCTCACTTCTTCGCTCGGGTGCGGGTCGTCGTGGTCTTCTTCGCCCCGGACTGGGACGAGCGCCGCGCCGGCTTCTTCGCGGGGCCCTTCGCGCGCTTGTCGGCGAGCAACTGCACCGCGCGGGCGAAGTCGACGGCCTCGAGGTCCTCGCCGCGCGGGATCGTCGCGTTGGTCTCGCCGTCGGTGACGTACGGGCCGAACCGGCCGTCGCGCACACGGATCGGCTTTCCGCTGACGGGGTCGGCCTCGAACTCCTTGAGCGCGCTGGAGGCCCGGCGCGCGCCGTACTTCGGCTGCGCGAACAGCTCGAGCGCCTCGGGCAGCGTGATCTCGAAGATCTGGTCCTCGCCGTTCGGCAGGCTGCGGGTGTCGGTGCCCTTCTTGAGGTAGGCGCCGTAGCGGCCGTTCGCCGCGAGGATCTCGTCGCCCGACTCGGGGTCCACGCCCACGACACGCGGCAGTGACAGCAGCTTGAGCGCCGTGTCGAGGTCGATCGTGTCGACGCTCATGCTCTTGAAGAGCGACGCGGTGCGCGGCTTAGGGGCGGCCTGCTTCTTCGCGGCGCGCTTCTTGGGCTTCGCCTCATCGGATGCCGCGGCCGCGCTCGCCTCGGCGGGCGCGGCCTCTTCCGGCAGCACCTCGGTGACGTACGGGCCGTAGCGCCCGTCCTTCGCGACGATCTGCTTCCCGTCGTCGAGGGTGCCGAGCACGCGGTCCGACTGCTCCGGCGCCTCCGCCAGCTCGCGCGCCTTCGCGGGCGTGAGCTCGTCGGGCGCGAGCCCCTCGGGGATGTTCACGCGCCGCGGCGCGGCGTCGGGGCCGGCCTCGGGGTCGGTGACCTCGAGGTAGGGCCCGTACTTGCCGATGCGCAGGGTGATGCCGTCGTCGATGCGAACGGAGTTGATCTCGCGCGCGTCGATCTCGCCGAGGTTGTCGACGACACCGCGCAGACCGCGGTGCGCATCGGTGCCGAAGTAGAAGCCCTTCAGCCACTCGCGCCCCTCGTCGGCGCCGTTGGCGATGCTGTCGAGGTCGTTCTCGAGGTCGGCCGTGAAGTCGTATTCGACGAGGTCGCCGAAGTGGTCCTCGAGCAGCTTCACGACCGAGAACGCGATCCAGTTCGGCACGAGCGCCTGCCCGCGCAAGGTCACATAGCCGCGGTCGATGATCGTCGAGATGATCTGCGCGTAGGTCGACGGGCGGCCCACGCCCAGCTCTTCGAGCGCCTTGACGAGGGATGCCTCGGTGTAGCGCGGCGGCGGCGTGGTCTCGTGGCCCTTGGCCTCGACGCCGGCGCTCTCGAGCGCCTGGCCGACGGTGAGCGGCGGCAGCTTCGCCTCGGCGGCACTGTCGCTGTTGCGCTCCTCGTCGCGTCCCTCCTCGTAGGCGTGCAGGAAACCGCGGAACGTGATCACGGTTCCGGATGCCGTGAACTCGGCGACCGTGCCGTCGAGCTCGCCGCCCACGACCGTGGCTTCGATGGCGACGGACGCGGTCGAGCCCTTCGCGTCGGCCATCTGGCTCGCGACGGTGCGCTTCCAGATCAGGTCGTAGAGCTTGAAGTCGTTGGCAGAGAGCGCGGAGCGCACCTGGTCAGGGGTGCGGAACGTCTCGCCGGAGGGGCGGATCGCCTCGTGCGCCTCCTGCGCGTTCTTGGATTTGCCGGTGTACACGCGCGGCTTCTCGGGCACCGTGTCGGCGCCGTAGAGGGCGGCGGCCTGGGCGCGAGCGGCCTTCGTCGCCTGCTGCGACAGCGACGGGGAATCCGTTCGCATATACGTGATGTAGCCGTTCTCGTACAGCGACTGCGCGACGCTCATGGTCTGGCGGGCGCTGAAGCGCAGCTTGCGCGCGGCCTCCTGCTGAAGGGTCGACGTGGTGAACGGTGCGGCAGGGCGGCGCGAATACGGCTTCGACTCGACCTTCGAGACGGTGACGGTGGTCGAGTCGGCACGCAGCGCCTCGGCGAGCGCGGTCGCGGTCTTCTCGTCGAGCTGGGTGACCTTCCCGGTGAGCTTGCCCGAGTCGTCGAAGTCGCGACCCTGCGCGATGCGGGTGCCGTCGACTCGCTGCAGCCGCGCCTCGAACGGAGCCGTTTCCTGCCCGGGGGTGAACTGCGCCGTCAGGTCCCAGTAGCTTGCGGGGACGAACGCGAGCCGCTCGCGCTCGCGGTCGACGACGAGGCGGGTGGCGGGCGACTGCACGCGGCCGGCCGAGAGACCGGGCGCGACCTTGCGCCAGAGCACGGGGCTCACCTCGTAGCCGTACAGTCGGTCGAGGACGCGGCGCGTCTCCTGCGCGTCGACGAGCTCCATGTTGAGGTCGCGGGTGTGGTCGCGGGCTGCCTCAATGGCCTCGCGGGTGATCTCGTGGAAGACCATGCGCTTGACGGGGACCTTGGGGTTGAGCACCTCGCGCAGGTGCCAGGCGATGGCCTCGCCCTCGCGGTCTTCATCGGTGGCGAGGATGAGTTCGTCGGCGTTCTTGAGCTCGCGCTTGAGGTCGCTGACGACCTTCGTCTTCCCGTCAGAGACGACGTAGATCGGTTTGAAGCCGTTCTCGACGTCGACGCCGAACTTGCCGAGCGGCCCCTTCTTCTGATCGGCCGGAAGGTCCTTCGGCTCGATGAGGTCGCGGATGTGCCCGACCGAAGCCATCACGGTGTAGCCGTCGCCGAGGTACTGCGCGATCGACTTGACCTTCGTCGGCGACTCGACGATGACCAGCTTCTTGTTGCTCGGCAAGAGACTCCTTATTTCTTAAGGCACGGCAGGACGCCGTATATATAGGGCGCGCCATTGAGCCTTTGCAGGCTGAGAATACACACACCCGACCGCACCGATCCTCGAAAAAGGCCGATGCCCAGGGGCTTGCCGCTCCCGTCGTGCTGAGCACAATGGGCGGCATGGGTACTACAACGGCAGGCGAAACCTACACCGCCAAACTGCTCGACGGCCCGCTCGAGGGCCGCACCATCGCTACCAGCTTCCTGGACGGCGGCACGCCGCAGGGGCGCCTTGTGCTGCCGGCGAACGACCGCGGCAAGAAGTACGTCTATCGCCGCAGCGGCGAGATCAGCGAGTTCGCCGACGGCACCGGCGCACCGGGCGCCGTGGACTACCGCTACTTCGGCGCCGAGTTCGACTAACGCTCACGGGGTGCCAGGCGGCCCCGCCCGTGCCCGAGCGGTGAGGGTGAGGCGCGACCAGCTCTGGGACACGCCGACGACGGCGACGAGGCCGTCGGTCTGGCATGAGGCGAGGGATGCCTCGTCGAGAGCCGCTGCCCGCTCCGCGTTCTCGCACGGGAAGCCCGACGCCCGCCCCGACAGCGTGTCGGCCGCAGCGAGCGCCGCGGCGTCGGCCGCCGCCTGAGCGCTCTGCTGCGCAGACAGCGCGCCGAGCACGAGCAATGCCGCGCCGCTCGCAAGCGCGACCGCACCGAGCACCGCGACGGCGAGAACGGAGCCGGAGCCGCGCTCGTTCACTGCACCCCTCCCCCGACATCCCGCGCGCCCGCCCCGAGCGGCACGGAGTCGGATGACAGCGCGCAGTTGTGCGCCGAGAGCCTCAGCGCGCCGAGCCCCACCGGCCCGAACTGCGCCGTGCGCTCGAGGGCGACGCAGACGAAA
>NZ_JBLRDT010000182.1:0-4911 GCF_057512245.1 Gryllotalpicola sp. CP2-P1 | reverse complement strand
CCGACGCGGTGCCCGTCGACGGGGTCGTCGAATACCGCGAGGGCGTGCACGTCGGCTACCGCGGCTGGGAGCGGCTGGGCCGGGTGCCCGCCAGGCCGTTCGGATTCGGGCTCGGGTACGGCACATGGCGCCTCGGCGAGCCGATCGCCGCTGAGGAGTGGAGCCCCGACGACACCCTGCCCGTCACGGTCGCGCTCACGAACGACGGTGAGCGCGATGCGCGCGGCGTCGTGCAGTTCTATCTGTCGGGGCCGACCGACGACGAGGGCGACGGCGGCTGGGACCGGCCCGCGCGCTGGCTCGCAGGCTACGCCGCGCAGAACGTGCTCGCCGGCCGTGTCGTCGCCCTGACGCTGCGCATTCCGCGTCGCGCCTTCGAGGTGTGGAGCGTCGAAGCGCAGCGGTGGGTGCTTCCCTCTGGCGTCTACACGGTGCGCGCGGCCTTCGACGCCCGCGACGAGGGGCGCTCGGTCACGATCGCACTCTGATCGCCCCGCCCGGCCCCGCTCGTTGGTCGAGTAGGTCGCTCTGCGACCGTATCGAGACCTCTTCCTCGCCAGGAGCGCGCCCCGGCACGCTCCTTCGTCGCTACTCGACCAGCGCCCAGCTAGCGCGAAATCGCCGCCTGCGAGGCGGCCTCGAGCCCGTCGATGGCCGCCTTCACGGCGGCGAGCTGCTCGGGCGGCAGCGTCTCGAGCAGCGCCGCGACGCGCTCGGCGCGCTCGAAGCGCGCCCGGCGGATGGCGTCGACGCCCGCGGGGGTCGCGACGACGAAGAACGAGCGGCCGTCGTTGGGGTCGGGCCGGCGGGTGACCAGCCCGCGCGCCTCGAGGTCGGCGACGAGCCGGGTCATGGTCGGTGCGGCGACCGACTCGAGGCGGGCGAGGTCGCCCGGGCGGATCTCGCCGACGCGCACGATGCTTCCCAGGGCCGACACCAGCCCGTGGCTGATGCCGTCGTGGGTGGGCCGGATGCGCCGGTTGATGCGGCCGATCGCGACCGCGAACCGCGTCGCCAAGTCGTTCTCGGTCGGCTCGGGCAACGCGGTGCTCGTGCCGCTGGGCTGATCCGTCCGGGTCATTCCTACGCCTTCGTCATCGGGAGACCTTCTCGACCGCGGCCTCGTGCGCTTCGATGGATTCTTCCACGGCGTGCACCTCGTGAACGTAGTGCTTGCCGCGAATGAGCGATGCGATCGCGGCGACGACCGACATGGCCGCGGCGGCGATGAACACGACGACCAGGCCGTCGTGGAAGGCGCCCGAGATGAGGTGCGGGAATAACTCGTTGCCGACGAGGGTCTTCTGGGCGTGCTCGGGCAGCGTCGACAGCACGTTCATGCCGCCCTTGCCGAGCAGGGTGTCCATCGGGTTGTAGCCGAGGAACGCGGCGAACACGCTCGAGACCGGCGGCAGGGTCGACACCTTGGTGGCGACGTCTGCAGCCACGCCCTGGCCGGTCAGACCCGAGAACAGGGCCTTCGGCAGCGCGGTCGACAGGCCGGCGATGAGCAGCGAGAAGAAGATGCCCATCGACAGCGAGGTGCCCGAGTTCTGCACGGTGCCGGCCATGCCCGAGGCCGAGCCGCGCATGTTCGCGGGAACCGAGTTCATGATCGCGGCGCGGTTCGGGGCGGCGAACATGCCCGAGCCGATGCCGTTGAAGAACGTGATGACCGCGAACTGCCAGTAGGTGAAGTCGATCGGCAGGACGATCAGCAGCACGAAGGTCGCCGCGACGACCAGCAGGCCGGTGGTCGCGAACAGGCGCGGGCCGACCCGGTCGGAGATGGTCCCTGACAGCGGGCCCGAGATGAGGAATCCGATCGTGATGGGCAGCATCGCGAAGCCCGCCATCAGCGGCGTCTGGTCGTAGGCGACGCCGTGCAGCGGCAGCCAGATGCCCTGCAGCCAGATGATCAGCATGAACTGCATGCCGCCGCGGCCGATCGACGAGAGCAGACCGGCGAGCATCGCCATCGCGAAGGCGCGGATCTTGAACAGGCGCATCTCGAACATCGGCGACTTCTGCGCGAGCTCGACGAAGACGAAGCCGACGAGCACGACGGCGCCGCCGATCAGGCCGGTGAGCACCCAGGGGTTGGTCCACCCCTCGGTCGAGTCGCCGTAGGGCTGGATTCCGTAGGTGATCGCCGTGAGCAGCGAGGCGAGGCCGATCGCGAACAGGGCGTTGCCCCACCAGTCCATCTTGCCGGCCGACTTCGTGCCGACCTCGTGCAGCGACAGGTAAGACCAGATGGTGCCGACGATGCCGACGGGCACCGAGACGAGGAAGACCCACTCGACGTCGAGAGTGCCGACGTGCCACGAGAGGTTCGCGAGCAGGCCGCCGATGAGCAGTCCGATGAACGAGCCCGCGATGGCCGCGACCTGGTTGATGCCGAGCGCCATGCCGCGGCGGTTGGCCGGGAACGCGTCGGTGATGATGGCGGTCGAGTTGCTGAACAGCATGGCGCCGCCGATGCCCTGTACGAAGCGCCAGATGATCAGCCACATCGCGCCGTGGCCGCCGCTCAGCGGGTTGAGCGCGAGCGCGATCGAGCCGACCGTGAAGACGACGAAGCCGAGGTTGTAGATGCGCACCCGGCCGAACATGTCGCCGAGGCGGCCGAAGGTGACCACGAGCACGGCCGTGACGAGCAGGTAGCCCATCAGGATCCACAGCAGGTAGCTGACGTTGGCCGCGTCGAGCGGGTTGATCTTGATGCCCGTGAAGATCGCGGGCAGCGAGATGATCACGATCGACGAGTTGATGGTCGCCATCAGGATGCCGAGCGTGGTGTTGCTCAGCGCCACCCACTTGTAGCGCGGGTGGTCTTTGGTGAAGAGGGAATTCGACACGACGGGAGGGCTCTCCGAGAGAAGTTAGTTGTGCTTTGCTAAGTAACTATAGCTCAGCTATGCACCCCGGCGCCTCTCGGGGAGCCCTCGTTCGGTGTCAGTTCACCGTCGTGTCGCCGTCTTTCGCTCTCGTGCGCCGCCCGCTGAGCACGATGACGAGCACCACCGCGATCACGGCGAGCACGACGACACCGCCCGCGACCGCGATGATGACGATCACGGCGGGCGAGACGGATGCCTGCGCCGGCGCCCCCGTCGCCTGAGCCTTCGGCGCCGCGACGGTCGTGCCGCACTTCGCGAGCGGGCCCGTGCGGCCGTCGCCGGCCTTCGGGCCGCTGTAGGTGAACTGGATCGAGTCGCTCACCGGGTGGCCGTCGGCCGACACGATCTGCCAGGTCACGCGGTAGGTGCCCGGGGCGCCGAGCGCGACCGGCACCGACACCTGTCGGTCTTGGACGGAGGCGCATCCCGTCTCGAAGTTGCGCCCCGAGGCATCCGTCACCTGCACGAGGGCGCCGTGCCCGCCGTCGTCGAGCACGATGTCGTCGAAGGTCAGCGACACCTGCGACAGTGCGCTCGTGACGGACGCGTTCGCCGCCGGAGTGCTCGAGACGAGGTAGTCGTGCGCGCTGGCGCTCGTCGCCGGCACCAGCGCGAGCGCCGCGGCCGCCACGGCGGCGCCGGCCCCTGCGAGAAGTGCCGCGATGGTGCTTCGCCGCGGGCGATCCGCCCGTGCGGCACGTCTGGCCGTGCTCACGCGGCGGCCCGCTTTCGCATCAGGGCGACCACCGCGACGACGAGGCCGGCCGCGCCGACCACGAGACCCGCGAAGCCGACGACGAGCGCCGCCGTGTCGAGGCCGGCGTGATCGGGCGCAGGCGCCGAGGCATCGGGCGCCGGGCTGGCGGTCGTGATGCCGGCGGCGTCTGCCGGGGGCGCATCGTTGATGTACAGCGTCGGCGCGGGGTGCTCAGGCTCTTCGCCGCTCGCGGGCGTCGGCTGGTCCCACTTCACGACAGAGCCGTCGGAGTAGCGCTGCGTCGCCGGCAGCAGCACCTTCCCGGTGTCGGGCACCTTGCCGAGCGACAGGGTGAAGACGCCGAACTGGCCGGGCGCGATGCCGCCGCCCGTGGCGGTGAAGGTCACCGACGTGGGCGCCGTGGTGACGGAGGTCCCGTCGATGGTCACCGGTTCGGGAAGCGTGCCGGTCGTGACCTTCGCCGTCCAGCCGGGCATGGCCTCGTAGCTCACCGAGGTGAACGGCGTGTCGGTCGGCAGCTGAATCGTGAGGCCGACCGTGCTCGCCGTGGCCGACTCGGTGGGCACGCGGAAGCTGACGTAGCTGTAGCCGCCGGCAGGGGCGGTGTCTGGGTCGATGCGCACGTGGGCGCTGACCGCGAGCGGCGCGGCGATGGCGAGTGCGCCGCCGGCCGCGAGGGCCGCGACGGCGCGCAGGGTGAAGCGTCTGTTCATGGGTCCAATCCGTTTGGTTGAGTAGCGCGGCCTGCCGCGCGTATCGAAACCCCGCTCGCGCAGGCGGCTTCGGTACGCGCCAGGGCGCGCCGCTCGACCGGCGGGGTCAGGGGAAGGCGAATCGAACAGGTGGGCCGCGATGCCGCGTCGTTCCGACGAGGAACTGCGGGAAGAGCGCAGGGGGCACGAGAGCCGCCGCGACGGGCCGAGGCCGTGGGGCGATCGGCGCCGTGACCAGGGCGAAGGCGGTCACCAGGAAGCGGGCGGCGAGCGCCAGCATCCGCCGCACAAGCCTCTCGCCATGACGGAAGGCGGCGATCGTGACCAGCGCGGCCGCGACGTGCCCGGCCCACATCGACGAGCTCGCGAGCTCGGCGGGGGCGCCGCCCGTGACGTGGAGCCGCATGCCGGGCATCCCCGCCATCGTCGTGTCGCCCGCGAAGCGGATGTCGCTCGGCTGCCCGAGCCCGAAGAGGAAGTGGAACGCGAACTGGCTGAGCCCGACCGAGAGGGCGAGCCGCCAGAGGGCCGGCCGCCGGCCCGCGAGCAGCACGCTGACCGGTGCGGCGAGCAAGAT
>NZ_JBLRDT010000181.1:0-4916 GCF_057512245.1 Gryllotalpicola sp. CP2-P1 | reverse complement strand
CGCGGCGCAGGCATCCGTTCAGTTCAAGCTCGACACCGGGCTGTCACGCAACGGCCTGCAGCGCGCGGACTGGAACGCGGCGTTCGAGCTCGCTGCCGGGTTCGAGCAGACCGCGCAGCTGCGCGTCGACGGAGTGTTCACGCACCTGTCGAACGCGACCCTGCAGGACGACGTCGACTGCCTTGACCTCTTCGACGAGGGCGTCGCGGCCGCCCGCGCGGCGGGGCTCGCGCCGGGGCTCGTGCACGCGGCGGCATCCGCTGCGGCGCTGCGCCAGCCCGATGCCCGCTACAACTGCGTGCGCGTCGGCCTCGCGCTCTACGGCCTCGCGCCGACGCAGGATCCGCGGCAGGCACGCGAGCTCGGGCTGCGGCCGGCGATGACGGTGCAGGGCCGTGTCGCGAACGTGAAGCGCGTGCCGGCGGGCACGTCGGTGTCGTACGACTACACCTACACGACCGACCGCGAGACGACCCTGGCGCTCGTGCCGTTCGGCTACGGCGACGGCATTCCGCGCGCCGCGTCGAACCGGGCGCGGGTGTGGCTCGGCGGCGGCGTGCATCGGATCGCGGGGCGGGTGGCGATGGACCAGTTCGTGGTCGATGTCGGCGATACGCCCGTCGCGGTCGGCGACCCCGTCGTGCTGTTCGGCGACGGCGGTGAGGGATTCCCGACGGCGGAGGACTGGGCCGAGGCATCCGCCACGATCAACTGGGAGATCGTGACGCGCATCGGCGGCCGCACCACGCGGCGGTACGTGAGGGGCGACGCGGATGCCTGAAGAGCAGGGCGTGGCCGTCGTGGCGCTCTCCGTAAGTCACCGATTTGGTCGCAGCGGGTGGCAGGCGCACGGGTTCGCGGTCGCGTCGGCCGGATCGGTGACCTGCGAGCAGCTCGTCAGGAAGGACGCGGCGTGAGCGGGCCCCAGACGCGTGTCGTCGCAGGCACCGACGAGATGGAAGCACTCGGGCGCGAGCTCGGGGCGCGGCTGCGCGCGGGCGATCTGGTCGTGCTGACGGGCCCGCTCGGCGCCGGCAAGACGACACTGACGCGCGGCATCGGCGAGGCGCTGAACGTGCGCGGGCCGATCACCTCGCCGACCTTCGTGCTGGCGCGCACGCACCCCGCGCTCGGCGGCGGCCCCGACCTCGTGCATGTCGACGCCTATCGGCTGGGGAACGCGACGGAGCTCGACGACCTCGACATCGACTACGAGAACTCGGTCGTCGTGGCCGAGTGGGGGCACGGGCTCATCGAGTCCGAGTCGGCGACGGGGTCGTGGCTCGAGGTGGTGATCGCGCGGCCGGAGGGCGCGGGCGACGAGTTCGACCCGTCGGACGCGCCCGAGGAGCCGCGCACCGTGACGATCACCGGCTACGGGCCGCGCTGGGAGGGCGAAGGATGACAACGGATGCCCCGGCGCTGCGCGCCGAGCACGCCGACCGCTTCGCGCAGGTCGTGCTCGACAACTTCGCGCAGCCGTATCCCTATGCGGCGCACCACACCACGGCCGGCCCCGACGACCGCGCGCTGCCGGTCGAGCTGCACCCGGCGTTCGCCTCGTCGTACGACTGGCACTCGAGCGTGCACATGCACTGGCTCGCGACGCGGCTGCTCGAGTTCGGGGTGTCGGCGCCGCTTTCCGACCGGCTCGCCGCCGCGCTCGCCGCGAACCTCGCCGCAGAGAACCTCGAGGTCGAGGCTGAGTACCTGCGCCGTCACCCGCTCTACGAGCGCCCGTACGGCTGGGCATGGGCGCTGTCGCTCGCGGCATCCGTGTCGCGCTCGCGCGTGCCCGTCATCGCGACGCTCGCGCCGGGCTTCGCCCCGCTGACCGAGGTGCTTTTCGGCCACGTGCTCGCCTGGGTCGCGCGCACGCCCGAGCCGGTGCGCCACGGCGTGCACAGCAATTCGGCGTTCGGGCTGCGGCACGCGCTGCTCGCTGCGCGCGCTCTCGGTCGCGACGATGTCGCGCACGCGGTGACGGATGCCGCGCGGCGCTGGTACCTGCGCGATGCCGCCTGGCCGTTCGCGTGGGAGCGCAGCGGGCAGGACTTCCTCTCGCCGGGATTCGCCGAGGCCGAGCTGATGGCCACCGCCCTCGGCGCCGACGAGTTCACCGCATGGGCGACCGGATTCTTCGCCGAGCTCTCGCCCACCTCGGCCGTGCTCGCGCCCGCACGCGTTCTCGACGCCCACGACGGGCAGCAGGTGCATCTCTTCGGCCTGGGGCTCTCGACGTCGGCGGCTGCCTCGCGCGTCGCCGTGACGCTGCGCTCGAACGGCGTCGGCGGCGAGTCGGGGCTCGGCAACACGGGCCGCGTCGCCGAGCTGATCGAGCTGCTCGAGGGCGCGGCGCCTCGGCTGCTGCCCGCCGGCATCGAGGCCGCCGTGTCGGACGAGTTCATGTCGTCGCATTGGCTCGCGACCTTCGCGTGGGACGCGCTCGAGGCGCTGCCCGACTGAGGCGCCGCGTCGCTCAGTGCAGGCGGAAGCGGACCGACTGCCCGGGCGCGAGCTGCGCCGCGCGATCGATCGAGGCGTCCGTGAGCACGGCGATCACGGGGTAGCCGCCGGTCACGGGGTGATCGGCCGAGAAGATGATCGGATGCCCCGACGCCGGCACCTGCAGGGAGCCGAGCGCCATCGGCTCGCTCGGAAGCTCGCTCGCGATCGCCCGCTCGAGCGGCGCGGGCCCCTCGAGCCGTACCCCGACCCGATCCGACGCGGGCGTGACGGTGAAGACGCCGGTGCGCAGCACGCGCAGCGCATCCGGCGTGAACCAGTCGTCGCGGGGGCCGCGCAGCGCGTCGAGCACGACGCCGGGGGCCGTATCGCCGACGCCCCAGGGCGGCGCGACGGCGTCGACGAGCGGCTCGCCGTCGGTCTCGTCGCCGATCGGCAGCACATCGCCCGCGGCGAGGGGAGCGGGGCCGATATCGGAGAGCGTGTCGTACGAGCGGCTGCCGAGCACCGGCGGAACGTCGATGCCCCCGCGCACCGCGAGGTAGGCGCGCAGCCCGGCGCTCGGCGCGCCGAGCTGCAGCTCGTCGCCGTCGGCGAGCTCGATGAGCTCGTACATGGCGGGGCGGTGGGTGCGCCCTGCGGCGGTCACCACGGTCAGCGGGCAGTAGGCGCCGGTCACCACGAGCTCGGTCGCGCCACGGGATCGCACGGCGAGACCGCCGAAGAGCGTCTCGACGAGTGCAGCCCCCGCGGTGTTCGCCACGAGCCGGGTGGCGAGCGCGGCCGAGCCGCGGTCGGCGGCGCCCGCGTGCCCGACGCCCTGGTCGAGGAATCCGCTTCTGCCCTGATCCTGCACCGTTGCGAGCAGCCCGACGCGCGTGACCTCGAGCGCGCTCATCCGCGTGCGGCTTCCACGAAGCGCACGCGCGTGCCGGCCGCGAGCAGCGCGGGAGGCGTGCGGGCCGGATCCCACATCGACAGCCCGGTGCGCCCGATCAATCGCCAGCCGCCCGGCGACTCGCGCGGGTACACGCCGCTGAACTCGCCGGCGAGCCCCACGGCGCCGGCGGGCACGCGCGTGCGCGGCACCTCGAGCCGCGGTACCTCGAAGGCCCAGCCGTCGCTCGCGAGGTAGCCGAAGCCCGGTGCGAAGCCGCCGAAGGCGCACAGCCACGTGCGGCCCGTGTGGGCCGCGATGAGTTCGGCGGTCGAGACCCCGAGGAGCTCTGCCGTCGAGGCGAGATCGTCCCCGTCGTAGACCACGGGGATCTCGACGGGCGCACCGGCCCCGCCGTCGGGCGCCGCAACGATCTCGAGCGCGGCGACCGCCGCCTCGACGGCGCTGCGCTCGACCACCGCCGGGTCGAAGCCCAGCAGAACGGTGCGGGCGCCGCTCGTGGCATCCGTCACCCCCGGAATCGGCGAACGCTCGATCGCCGCACGCAGCGCCATCGCCTCAGTCAGCGATGAGAGCTCGACCAGCACGCCGCGCTCGCCGGCGCGCAGGAAGCGGGGACCGCTCACACGAACGCCCTGAGCCCCACGCCGGCCGCCACCAGCTCGGCGCGCACACGCGCGGCGATCGCGGCGGCACCTGGCGTGTCGCCGTGCACGCACACCGACCGGGCGTCGACGGCGATCTCGGTGCCGTCGACGGCCGTGACCTGCCCCTCGGTGACGAGGCGCACGACGCGCGCGGCGATCTCGCCCGGGTCGTGCAGCACGCTGCCCGCCTGTGCGCGCGGCACGAGCGTGCCGTCGGGCTGGAAGGCGCGGTCGGCGTACGTCTCGGGGACGGGAACGAGGCCGTGGTCGGATGCCGCGCGCAGCAGTTCGGAACCCGGAAGGGCGAGCACGGCGAGCTGCGGGTCGACGGCGGCGCACGCGGCCACGACGGCATCGGCCTGGGCCGCGTCTCGCACCGCGACGTTGTAGAGCGCACCGTGCGGCTTGACGTACGAGACCCGCGTGCCGGCCGCTCGTGCTGCTGCGCGCAGGGCGCCGAGCTGGTAGACGACATCGGCGAACAGCTCATCGGGAGTCGTCGGCACGAGACGGCGGCCGAAGCCGCGCAGATCGGGGTACGCGACGTGCGCGCCGATCGCGACACCGCGCTCAGCCGCGAGGCGGCAGGTCGCCAGCATGATCTGCGGGTCGCCCGCGTGGAATCCGCATGCGACGTTCGCACTCGTGACGACGTCGAGCAGCGCCGCGTCGTCGCCCATGGGCCACGCGCCGAAGCCCTCACCGAGATCGCAGTTCAGATCGATGGTCGCCATGGGTTCACCGTAGCCGCCGGGCGCGACCTCGAGCCTTTCCTGGGAATGGCCACGGATTCCGGCCCACTGCACGCGACGGGCTGAGCGTCGTCAGCGAGCATCAGCGCGCCGTCGTGGTCCGGCCCACCGGGTGCGGCGGCTATGCCGTCACCGGGCCGCGTGCCCCGGGTG
>NZ_JBLRDT010000180.1:0-5085 GCF_057512245.1 Gryllotalpicola sp. CP2-P1 | reverse complement strand
TTGCGGACGAGCTCGTACGCCTCGGGGTCGCCGAGCCACCAGGCGGGGGCGGCCGGCAGCCGCAGCTGCTCGCCCAGCAGCGCCTCGCACGCCGCCGGCATGAATGCCTGCAGCGCGGGGTTCTCGAGCACGCCCGCGCCCAGCCCGTTGACGAGCCGCACCCGGCCCCGCCGCACCGACTCGACGAGCCCGGCGACGCCGAGCTGAGAGTCGCCCCGCAGCTCGAGAGGGTCGCACCAGTCGGGGTCGACGCGGCGCAGGATGACATCGACGCGCTCACGGGGCGCCGCGTGCGGCCAGCCCGCCGGCTTGATCCACACCCAGCCGTCGCGCACGACCAGGTCGTCACCCTGCACGAGAGGGAAGCCGAGCAGGTTGGCGAGGGATGCCTGGTCGTAGGCCGTCTCGGAACGGGTGCCGGGCGACAGCACCACGACGAGCGGGTCCTCGACGTCTTCGGGCGCCGCGGTGAGCAGCGTCTCGCGCAGTGCCGTGTAGTAGGGCTCGAGCCGGTGCAGCTCGGCGTCGCGGTAGAGCTCGGGAAGCACGCGCGAGATCACGCGCCGGTTCTCGACCGCGTAGCCGAGGCCCGACGGCGCCTGCACCCGGTCGCCGATGACGTGCCAGTCGCCGTGCGCATCGCGCCCGAGGTCGGTGCCGACGATCATCAGCGGGCGCCGGTCGGTCGCACCGGGCATGGCGGCCGCACGGGTGAACCCGCTGTGGCCGAACACCGCCGCGGCGGGAATGATGCCCTCCGCCAGCATCCGCCGCTCGCCGTACAGGTCGACGAGCAGCGCGTTCAGCAGCTCGGCGCGCTGAGCGAGGCCCACCTCGAGGCGCGCCCACGAGGCGGCGTCGATGACGAGCGGCATCGGGTCGAGCCGCCACGGCTGAGCGCTCGCCCCCGCGCTCGCGTAGTGCACGCCGTCGTCGGCGATGAAGCGCGCGATCTCGCCCTCGACGCGATTCAGCACATCGGCGGTGAGGCCGCCTGCCGCGTCGGCCAGGCGCTTCCACGGCGCCCGCAGGGCACCAGCAGGGTCGACGACCTCGTCGAAGCGCACCGCGCCGTCCCGCCCGGGCCCGAAGGGCAGGGTGGGCTGGGTCAGCGTCGCCGCGTAGTCGCGCAGCACGCTCACGCGGTGACGACCCTGCGCAGGTCGAGGGGGTGCGGCGCGCGCATCGCGATCGACGGATGCAGCGCAGACCAGGGCTGCCAGGCGCGGTAACGCACCCCCGCATCGTACTCACCGGGGGCGCCCGCAGCGGCGACCGTGATCGACATGGGCACAGTCTCTCGGCCCCGTGTTGCAGGGCGGTTACGGATGCCGCAGGCTCAGGCGCGCTCGAGCCGCACGACATGATGCCCGCGATCTCACCGTCGACGAGCGCGTGTGCATCTCGCGGGGCTCAAGGGCTGTAGTCGTGCCGCACTATCATGAGGGAACAGTTTCTACACTGCGTAGAAAATGTTCCCTCGTGCAAGTGCGCCGCAGTGGATGCGCGGCAGCAGTGCGGCGCGGAGCGCGGCTGCTCAGCGCGCCTCGGGGTGCACGATCAGCCAGACGGCGACCGCGGTTTCGTCGTGCGGGTTGCTGATGAGGTGCGGGGTGCGGCTCGGGTAGGTGATCGAGTCGCCGGGCCCGAGCTCGACGGTCTCGTCGGCGAAGCGGATCGTCAGCGTGCCCTGCGTGACGTTCCCAACCTCGTAGCCCTCATGCGTGTGCAGCACGGCCTGCTCGTCGCCCGAGCTGTGCGGTGGGTACGTCGACTCGAAGAAGTCGACGCCCTGCATGTGCGACGGCGACAGTCGCCGATAGACGATGCCGGTGCCGAGCTCGAGCGGGTCGGGGCGGGCGGAGGCGCGGGTGACGACGACGCGGTCGTGAGGGGCGTGGGCGACGGATGCCACGGGTCGGTCCTCGAACGCCTCGGAGAGCGGCACGTCGAGTGCCGCGACGATCGCGAGCAGCCGGTTCACGGAGGGCTGCATCGTGCCGCGCTCGATCTGCGACAGGGCGCTCGCCGAGATCTCGAGCTCGGCGGCGAGCGACCGCAGCGAGCGGCCCGACTGCTCGCGCAGCTCACGCAGCCGGGCACCCAGGCGGGCGGAGGAATCCAGGCTGTCCACCGGCTCACCATAACCGCGCCGGATGGCGGAAACGCGCAGGAAAAGTGTGAAGCCCCCGCTTTACACACGTTTTACGTGGGCGAAACGGGCGACCCCGGGCGCGGCCGTACCGTTGCGGCATCCGCTCTTGTGAAGTGATCGCTTCACATGAAACCCCCGCCCCTGCTCGCACTCTCCCGAAAGGCCTGCGCCATGTCAGAGTCAGTAGCTCCACCTACCAAGCCCCACGACCTGCTCGAAGCGGCGGGTCTGCCCGAGGGCGCCGGCGTCGTCAAGCCCGACTACGACGCCCGCCTCGCCAACGATGACCTCGCGCCGCTCAAGAAGCAGAACTGGTCCTGGTACAACATCTTCGCGTTCTGGATGTCCGACGTGCACTCGGTCGGCGGCTACGTCACCGCGGGCAGCTTCTTCGCCCTCGGTCTCGCCGCCTGGCAGGTGCTGCTCGCGCTCGTCATCGGCATCGTGATCGTGTTCTTCCTCGCGAACCTGATCGCCCGGCCGAGCCAGAAGGCCGGTGTGCCCTACCCCGTCATCAGCCGCTCGGTGTTCGGCGTGCTCGGCGCGAACATCCCCGCGATCATCCGCGGCCTGATCGCGGTCGCCTGGTACGGCATCCAGACCTATCTCGCCTCGGCGTCGCTGATCGTCGTGGCGCTCAAGCTCTGGCCCCAGCTCGCTCCGCTCGCGGACGCCCACACGCATGGCTTCGCGGGCCTGTCGAGCCTGGGGTGGATCACCTACGGCATCCTCTGGGTCGCTCAGGCCGCCGTGTTCTGGACAGGCATGAACACGATCCGCCGCTTCATCGACTTCGCCGGCCCGGCCGTCTACGTCGTGATGCTCGCGCTCGCGATCTATCTGCTCGTGCGCGCGGGCGGCTTCGGGAACATCGACTGGAACCTGAACCCGTCGCTGCACCTCTCGGGCGGGCACGAGTTCGCGGTGTTCGTCAGCGCCATCGCCCTCACCGTGTCGTACTTCTCGGGCCCGCTGCTCAACTTCGGCGACTTCTCGCGCTACGGCAAGACCTTCCGCTCGGTGCGCTGGGGCAACTTCTGGGGCCTACCGGTCAACTTCCTGTTCTTCTCGATCCTCACCGTCATCACGACGGCGGCGACCGTGCCGGTCTTCGGCAAGATGATCACCGACCCCGTCGAGACGGTCGGCAGCATCGACTCGACCTTCGCGATCGTGCTCGCCGCCCTGACCTTCACCGTCGCGACCATCGGCATCAACATCGTCGCCAACTTCGTCTCGCCCGCGTTCGACTTCTCGAACGTCTCGCCGAAGCGCATCAGCTGGCGCATGGGCGGCATGATCGCGGCCGTGGGCTCGGTGCTGATCACGCCGTGGAACCTCTACAACAGCCCCTCGACGATCAACTACACGCTGAACACGCTGGGCGCCGTGATCGGGCCGCTGTTCGGTGTGCTGCTGGCCGACTTCTACCTCGTGCACAAGGGCAAGGTCTTCACCGACGATCTGTTCACTCTGAGCCCGACGGCCAAGTACTTCTACAAGAAGGGCTTCAACCCGAACGCGATCATCGCCACGGCGATCGGCGCGGCGGTGGGCCTGCCGATCGTGCTCATCCCCTCGTGGGGCGACGTGCTCGGCGACTACTCGTGGTTCATCGGCTGCGCGGTCGGGCTCGTCGGCTACTGGGTGCTCGAGAAGCTCAACCCGATCGTCGCCCCGACCCTCGCCGCGGCGCCGCAGTCGGCCGAGATCCCGGTCGTGGCGGGGCTGGTCGCCGAGTAGTCCCGTTCAGCCTTCGAGATCGGATGCCCCACGCCGTGCACCTGCGCGCCATCAACCCCAACACCACCGAGTCGATGACCGCCGCCATCGGGCGGGCCGCGCTCGCCGCGGCATCCGCCGGGACGACGGTGACGGCGGTCAACCCGACGATGGGCCCCGCCTCGATCGAGAGCCACTACGACGAGGCGCTCGCCGTGCCCGGACTCCTCGCGGAGATCGCGCGCGGCGAGGCCGACGGGGTCGACGCATATGTGCTCGCGTGCTTCGGAGACCCCGGCCTCGACGCCGCCCGCGAGGTGGCGTCGGGGCCGGTGGTCGGCATCGCCGAGGCCGCAATGCACACGGCGACGCTGCTCGGCCGCCACTTCAGCATCGTCACGACCCTGCCCCGCACGGTGGGCAGGGCCGAGGAGCTCGCCGAGCGCTACGGCTTCCGGGCCGCCTGCGCGGGCATCCATGCCGTCGACATCCCCGTTCTCGAGCTCGACCTGCCCGGTTCGGACGCGCGGCGCGAGACCGCAGAGGCCTGTCGGCGCGCGCTCGACACTGACGGCAGCGACGTCATCGTGCTCGGCTGCGCCGGCATGGCGGATTTCTGCACGGAGGTCTCGGCGGCGCTGGGGGTTCCCGTCGTCGACGGCGTCGCGGCCGCGACCCGCCTCGCCGAGTCGCTTGTCGCGCTCGGGCTGTCGACGAGCCGCCGCAGCGAGTACGCGCCACCTCCGATCAAGGAGTACTCGGGCGCGCTGGCGGGCTTCGCCCCGGCCGCGGCCCCCGGGTCCGCGGCGTGGTGACGCCCGCCCCCGCGAGTTCGCCGTACTCGGTGCATCACGGCGGTTTCGGCCGCGAGTACTGCGTACTCGACGGCGGATCGCGGGAAGATCGGAGCGTGGACACTCCTCGAAGCCCTCTGGACACCTCGATGTGGCGCGTGACCGGCGACCCCCTCGTGCGCGGCACCGGTGCAGGACCGCTCGCGGGAATGACCGTCGCGGTCAAGGACCTCTTCGAGGTGGCCGGCCAGCGCGTCGGGGCGGGGGTGCCTGCCTATCTCGACGAGCAGACGCCGGCCGTTGCATCCGCCCCCGCCGTGACCGCGCTGCTCGATGCCGGCGCCGACGTCGTCGGCATCGCGCAGACCGACGAGTTCGCCTACTCCATCGCCGGCCGCAATGCGCACTACGGCG
>NZ_JBLRDT010000179.1:0-5095 GCF_057512245.1 Gryllotalpicola sp. CP2-P1 | reverse complement strand
GCCGCCCACGATGGCGAGGGTCGGCCAGGCGCTCGTGACGATGTGGTCGATCAGCGCGCGCACGGACGCATTGCCCGTGATGCCCGTCGCCTTCGAGACCGCGTCGCGCACGCCGGTGGAGCGCAGCGGGTCGCCGACCGCGGCGATGACGACGCAGGCGCCGAGGACCACCCCGACGACGCCGACGACGATGCGCGCGAAGCGGCCGGCGATGGCGAACGCGAGGGCCAGGGCGAGGGCGGCCAGCGAGAGCGCGGTGAGCGCCGGCGAGGCATCCGACCCGCTCACCGTGATCGGCGTGGCGTGACCGGATGCCTTCGTCAGCGTCACCGTGAACCAGGTCTGGGTGGCCCCCGCGAGGCCGAGGACCGCGCCGACCACGACCACGGCGATGGTCAGCAGCTTGAGCCGGCCGCCGGTCATGCGCCGACCCGCTTCATCGCGTTGGCGACCGCGACGGCGCGCAGCGGCGCCGCGGCCTTGCTGCGGCACTCCTCGTACTCGCTCACCGGGTCGGAGTCGGCGACGAGGCCGGCGCCGGCCTGCACGTAGGCCATTCCGCCCATCAGGGTCGCCGTTCTGATCGCGATCGCGAGGTCGGCGTCGCCGGCGAAGCCGAAGTAGCCGACGACTCCCCCGTAGACGCCGCGCTGCGCGGGCTCGAGCTCGTCGATGATCTCGAGGGCGCGCGGCTTGGGCGCACCGGACAGCGTGCCGGCGGGGAACGTCGCGCGGAACACGTCGATCGCCGAGGCGCCCTCGCGCACGTCGCCCTCGACGCTCGAGACGAGGTGCATGATGTGGCTGAACCGCTCGACGCGCATGAACTCGGTGACCTCGACGGTGCCCGCCCGGCAGACCTTGGCGAGGTCGTTGCGGGCGAGGTCGACGAGCATGAGGTGCTCGGCGCGCTCCTTCGGGTCGGCGATGAGGCTCGCCTCGAGTTCGGCGTCGCTCTCGGGCGTCGCGCCGCGCGGGCGGCTGCCGGCGATGGGGTGCGAGTAGGCGCGGCCGCCTTCGACCTTGACGAGGGCCTCGGGGCTCGAGCCCACGACCGCATAGGGCTCGCCCGCAGGAGTCGCGAGCTGCAGCAGGTACATGTAGGGGCTCGGGTTCAGGCTGCGCAGCACGCGGTAGACGTCGACGGGGTCGGCGGTCACGGGCTGCTGGAAGCGCTGCGAGACGACGACCTGGAAGACGTCGCCCGCCGTGATGTAGTCCTTCGAGCGCTCGACCGCCGCGAGGTAGTCCTCGCGCGGCGTGCGGTTCTCGGGGTTCGGTTCCGCCTCGAGATCGACGACCGCGAGCTGCGCCTCGAGCGGCTGGGCGAGCCGCCCCTGCAGCTCGTCGAGGCGCCCCTGGGCGTCGCGCCACAGCTCGCCGGCATCCGCTTCGCCATCGTTCAGCGCGTTCGCGATCAGCTGGACCACGCCCGTGCGGTGATCGACGACGACCAGGTCGGCGACGAAGCTGAACGCGAGCCCCGGCACGTCGAAGTCGGCGGGCGGCTGGTGGGGCAGGCGCTCGAGCTGCCGCACGGCCTCCCACCCGATGAAGCCGACCAGA
Organism: Gryllotalpicola sp. CP2-P1; assembly: GCF_057512245.1. Lineage (NCBI taxonomy): Bacteria > Bacillati > Actinomycetota > Actinomycetes > Micrococcales > Microbacteriaceae > Gryllotalpicola > Gryllotalpicola sp. CP2-P1. The sequence continues at coordinate 3,529 of NZ_JBLRDT010000179.1, read as the reverse complement.
CCGCCCGTGAGCGGCGGCAGGCCCTCGATGCGCGGCGTCTGCCAGCGCGCGTACAGCGCGGCGAGCACGTCGAGGGGCTTCGCGCCCGCATCGACGGATGCCTGGCCCAGCGCGCGTTCACGAGAGAGCCCAGAGCCCTGCCACGTGGCGGACCCGCCGGTCTGCGTCAGAACACCGAACGCGCCCGCGCCCACGAACGAGTAGCGCGACCAGATGCCGCCCTGCTCGGCCGACTCGAGCAGGAAGGTGCCCGGCCGGCCCGCAGCGAGCTTGCGGTAGATGCCGACGGGCGTCTCGCCGTCGGCGAAGAGCTCGCGCACCACGGGCACCACGCGGTGGCCCTCAAGCAGCGCGTCGAACGCCTCGCGCGAAGTCGTGGTCACTCGGCGGCCGTGCCTTCCGCAGCTGCTGAGCCCAGGGCGGGGTTCAGCACGTCGGCGTCGAAGCACGTGCGGTCGCCCGTGTGACACGCGGCGCCGATCTGCTCGACCTCGACGAGCAGCGTGTCGCCGTCGCAGTCGAGGGCGGCCTGGCGCACGTACTGCACGTGGCCGCTCGTGTCGCCCTTGCGCCAGTACTCCTGGCGCGAGCGCGACCAGAACGTCACGCGCCCCTCGGTGAGGGTGCGGCGCAGCGCCTCGGCGTCCATGTAGCCGAGCATCAGCACCTCGCGGGTGTCGTGCTGCTGGATGATCGCGGGCAGCAGCCCGTCGGCGCCGAAGCGCACGCGGCTGAGGATGCCGTCGACGTCGGGCGTCGTGGCGTCGGTGCTCATGATCGGACCTCCAGGCCGGCGGCGCGCAGCTCGCCCTTGACGTCGCCGATGGTCAGCTCGCCGTAGTGGAACACGGATGCCGCGAGCACGGCGTCGGCCCCGGCCTCGATCGCCGGGGCGAAGTCGCCGAGCTTCCCCGCGCCGCCGCTCGCGATGACGGGCACGCGCGACAGCTCGCGCATCAGCCCGATCAGCTCGAGGTCGTAGCCCGCCTTGGTGCCGTCGGCGTCGATCGAGTTGACGAGCAGCTCGCCTGCGCCGCGCAGGGTCGCCTCGCGCGCCCAGGCGAGCGCGTCGAGCTCGGTCTCGGTGCGCCCGCCGTGCGTGGTCACGACGAAGCCCGACGGCGTGCGCGAGCTGCGCTTGACGTCGAGCGACAGCACGCACACCTGCGCGCCGAAGCGGTCGGCGATCTCGCCGATCAGCGCGGGGCGCGCGATCGCGGCCGAGTTCACGCCGATCTTGTCGGCGCCGTGGGCGAGCAGCTTGGCGACGTCTTCGGTGGAGCGCACTCCCCCGCCGACGGTCAGCGGCACGAAGACCTGCTCGGCCGTGCGGCGCACCATCTCGTAGGTCGTGGAGCGGCCCTCGACGGTGGCGGTCACGTCGAGGAAGGTGACCTCGTCGGCGCCCTGCTCGAAGTACCTCCTCGCGAGCTCGACCGGGTCGCCGGCATCCGCCAGGTTCAAGAAGTTGACGCCTTTGACGACGCGGCCGTCGGCCACGTCGAGGCACGGGATGACCCGGACTGCGACGCCCATCTCAGAGCCTCGCCGCGTGGATCGGCGTGACGAGGATCGCGCGCGCGCCGAGCTCGTAGAGCGCGTCCATGATGTGGTTGATCTCGTCGCGCGGGATCATGACGCGCACCGCAACCCAGGCGGGGTCGCGCAGCGGCGAGATGGTGGGCGACTCCATGCCGGGGGCCACGGCGGATGCCTGCTCGATGAGCTCGCTGGGCAGGTCGTAGTCCATCAGCACGTAGCGGCGGGCGACCATGACGCCCTCGAGGCGCCGGTGCAGCGTCTCGAGCCCGGGCGCCTCGTTGGGGCCCGCGATGAGGACCGCCTCTGATTCGAGGATGACGGGGCCGAAGATCTCGAGACCCTGCTTGCGCAGCGTCGTGCCGGTCTCGACGACATCGGCGATCACGTCGGCGACGCCGAGGCGGATCGCGGACTCCACCGCTCCGTCGAGCTTGACGAGGCGCACGTCGATGCCGCGCTCGGCGAGGAAGCCGCCGACGAGGACGGGGTAGCTGGTGGCGAGGCGCATGCCGCGCAGGTCTTCGAGGTCGTGGAACCTGCCCGCGGGGCCGGCGAAGCGGAAGGTCGAGGCGGCGAAGCCGAGGGGTTCGTCCTCGTGGGCGTCGGAGCCGGAGTCGATGAGCAGGTCACGGCCGGTGATGCCGACGTCGAGCGCGCCGGAGCCCACATACGTCGCGATGTCACGCGGGCGCAGGTAGAAGAACTCGACGTCGTTCTTGGGGTCGGCGACGATCAGTTCCTTGGGGTCGCGGCGGCCGTTGTAGCCGGCTTCCTTGAGGTATTCGGCGGCCGTTTCAGCGAGGGCGCCCTTGTTGGGCACGGCGATTCTGAGCATGGGCGAGGGGCTTTCGGGGTCGAGTCGGTCTGAGCGAGGCATCCGATCACAGATGTCGGTAGACGTCCTCGAGGGTCAGGCCCTTCGCGATCAGCGCGACCTGCAGGTGGTAGAGCAGCTGGCTCGCCTCTTCCGCGAACTCGGCGTCGCTCTGGTACTCGGCGGCCATCCACACCTCGGCGGCCTCTTCGACGATCTTCTTCCCGATCTGATGGATGCCCGCGTCGAGCTCTGCGACGGTGCGGGAGCCCTCAGGGCGGGACTGAGCCTTCTCGCTGAGCTCAGCGAAAAGGTCGTCGAAGGTTTTCACGCCCCCAGCCTACCTAGTGCACGTGAGCGGATGCCGCGGCCCGCAGCCCCTCGATCGCCGCGCCCGGGTCCTCCGCGCCGAACACGCTCGAGCCGGCCACGAAGGTGTCGGCACCGGCCTGCGCAGCCCTCGCGATCGTCTCGGTGGTGACGCCGCCGTCGACCTGCAGCCAGACGTCGGTGCCGAGCCGCGTCGCGGCGTCGCGCAGCCGCGTGAGCTTCGGCAGCACGTGCGGCAGGAACGACTGGCCGCCGAAGCCCGGCTCGACCGTCATCACGAGCACCTGGTCGAACTCGGGAAGCAGCTCGAGGTAGGCGCCGACGTCGGTCTTCGGGCTGAGCGCGATGCCCGCGCGGGCGCCCGCCTTGCGCAGGGTGCGTGCCAGTGTGATGGGCGCGGTGGCCGCCTCGGCGTGGAAGGTCACGCTGAAGCATCCGATCTCGGCGTACTGCGGCGCCCAGCGGTCGGGGTCCTCGATCATCAGGTGCACGTCGAGCGGCACCGGGCTCGTGGCCTGCACGCGCTCGACCATCTGCGGGCCGAAGGTGAGGTTGGGCACGAAGTGGTTGTCCATCACGTCGACGTGCACGTAGTCGGCGGTAGCGATGCGCTCGAGGTCGCGCTGCATGTTCGCGAAGTCGGCGGACAGGATGCTCGGGTTGATGCGGGCGGCCATGGTGTCGAGCCTAGCTAGCCTGGGCGCATGGCTGAGGAATGGCGACGCGTCGTCGCAGCGCTTGCGAACCCCGACATGCGGCTCACCTGGGCACGGCTGGTCGCCGGGGCAGACGAGGCGGATGCCACGGCCGGCCTCTCCCCCGCGAGGCGGCGCAAGGTCGTCG
>NZ_JBLRDT010000018.1:0-24150 GCF_057512245.1 Gryllotalpicola sp. CP2-P1 | reverse complement strand
CATGGAAGGCCGACCCGATGTCGCGGAACGGGGCATAGCACTCGGGTGCGAGCACGAGCGCGAGCAGCCCCGCCTCGAGCGGCATCGTGCCGGCGACCAGCCGCACGCCGACGAAGACGGCGACGACCGCGACCGAGAGGGTCGCGATCAGCTCGAGAGCGAGGGCCGAGAGGAACGCGGTGCGCAGTGTGCCGAGCGACGTCATGCGCCAGTCGTCCGAGAGCTTCCGCAGCGCCGCGCTCTGCTCGCGCACGCGCCCCAGGCCGATCAGCACGGGCAGACCGCGTGCCAGTTCGACCATGTGGTCGGACATGCGCGCGAGCGCGCTCGTCGCCGTCGCGACCGACTCGCGCGTATGGAGCCCGATCAGCACCATGAAGACGGGGATCAGCGGAATCGTCACCACCACGATCAGGGCGGAGACCCAGTCCGCGGTCAGGATCCGGATGCCGACGAGCAGCGGCACCGTGGCGGCGCCGACGAGCGTCGGCAGGAACACCGTGTAGTAGCGGTCGAGCTCGTCGAGGCCCGTGGTGGCGACCGTCGTCGTCGCGCCCACCGTGCCGCGGGCATCCGTCACTGCGCGATCCAGCACACGGCTACGCAACTTCTCTTTCACGCCCAGCGCGACGCGCGCGGATGCCGCCTGCAGCGCCCAGGTCGACAGGCCGCGCAGCGCGGCGCCGAGCAGCCCGACCCAGAGGGCGGAGCGCCAGGCATCCGTGTGGTCGAACAGCGCGGCGAGCCCCGCGGCCACGCCCTGGGCGACCAGCACGAGGCCCGCCGCCTTGACCGCCCCGAGCAGCCCGAGCAGATAGAGCGCGGGCCGCCCGAGGTCGTCGAGCAGCGGCTTCACTTGGCGAACGGCTGGCTCGCGGCGTCACTGCCGCCGGCCGCCGCCGCGACGGCGGCGCGGAACGGCGTGGACTCGGGGATCGCGTCGCCGCTCAGCCTCTTGCGGAACACCCAGTAGGTCCACGCCTGGTAGGCGAGCACGAGCGGAACCCCGATGAGCGCGACCCAGGACATGACCTCGAGCGTGTAGGGCGCTGCCGAGGCGTTCGTCACCGTCAGGTCGAAGGCGTGGTTGTTCGAGGCGGGCAGCACCACGGGGTACATCGCCTCGAAGATCGTCGCGACCCCGGCGACGATGAAGACCCCGAGGCCGAGGAACGCGAGGCCCTCGCGGCGCGCCCGCGCCTCGATCGCCCACCACACCACGGCCGCGACCCCGATCGCGAGCGTGACCCAGGCGATCGGATGCCCCGCCCGCACGGTGACCCAGATCGCCCAGAGCGCGATCGGCAGCAGGCAGAGGACGCCCCACGGCCACGCGAACGCGGCGGCACGCTCGCGCACGGGCCCCTCGGTCTTGAGGGCGAGGAAGTCGGCCGCGTGCACGAGCGCGAAGCCCACGACCGCGAGCCCGCCGAGCACGGCGTAGCCGTTGAACCATGCGAACGGGCCGCCGATCATGTCGCCGTTCCGGTCGAGCGGAAGACCGGTCGAGGTGAGCGCGAGGGCGGCGCCGACGCCGAACGCGGCGACGAACGACCCGAGGCCCAGGCACCAGGTCCACAGCTCGACCCAGCGCTGCGAGTCGCCCTTGCCCCGGTACTCGATGGCGACCGCGCGCAGGATGAGTCCGAGCAGCACGAGGATCAGCGGAATGTACAGCGCCGAGAACAGCGACGCGTACCAGAAGGGGAAGGCCGCGAACGTCGCCCCGCCGGCGGTGAGCAGCCACACCTCGTTGCCGTCCCAGACGGGCCCGATGGTGTTCAGCATGACGCGCCGGTCCTTCTCGTCGCGGGCGAGCAGCAGCATGTGCATCGCGACGCCGAGATCGAAGCCCTCGAGGAAGAGGTAGCCGGTCCACAGGACCGCGATCAGGATGAACCACAGCGTGGGCAGGAAGTCGACCATGAGCTCGCTCCTCTTCTAGTAGGCGAAGGCCAGGACGTCGTCGGGCGATTTCTGGCCGGTCCCGCCGCCGGGGGCATCCGTGTCGTCTGGCTTCTTGCCCAGCTCGGGGATCGCGCTCGCCGCGCCGCCGCGCACGTACTTCGTGATCAGCCAGGCCTCGACGATCATGAGGATCAGGTAGAGGCCGCCGAGCGACGCGATCGAGAACACGAGCTCCCCCGCCCCCACCGACGGAGAGTTCGCGACCTGCGTCAGCAGGAACAGCTTGTCGTCGCCCGTGGGGTTCGGGGCGACGACGAAGGGCTGGCGCCCCATCTCGGTGAACACCCAGCCCGCCGAGTTGGCGGCGAACGGCGCGAGGATGCCGAGCAGGGCGAGCCGCATCACCCACTTCGAGCGCGGCACCGTGCCCTTCCGGGTGAGCCACAGCGCGACGAGCGCCGCGAAGGCGGCGAGGCCGCCGAGGGTGATCATGACGCGGAATCCCCAGTAGGTCACGGGCATGAGCGGCACGTAGTTGATCTCGTTGCCGTTCGATGCGTGCGTTCCGTAGCGCTCCTGGTAGATCGGGATGAGCTGGTTCACGCCCTTCACGGGGGTGTCGAAGTTGCCGTTCGCGAGGAACGACAGCACCCCGGGCACGACGATGACGTCGTGCACGCTGTGGCAGCTCTCGGCGTTCCAGGCGCCGAACGAGAGCACCGAGAAGTCGGTTGTCGTGTCGCAGGCGGCCTCGGCCGCGGCCATCTTCATGGGCTGCTGCACGAACATGAGCTTGCCCTGCTGATCGCCCGTGATGAAGACGAAGGCGAAGGCGACGATCGCGACCACCGATCCGACCCGCAGCGAGCCGAGCCAGAGCCGGTGGTCCGCACGGTCGCGCCCGGGGATCGCGGCGTTCTCGCCGGGGATCACGCGGCCGTCGGCATCGACGCCGTCGATGCCGTCCTTGCGGCGCTGCCACAGCTGGTACCAGCTGATGCCGAGCAGGAACATGCCGCCGACCATCAGCGACCCGAGGATCGTGTGCAGGAACGACCAGACCGCGGTGTTGTTGGACAGGATCGCCCAGACATCCGTCATCACGGGCTGGCCGTGCTCCATCGTCACGCCGACCGGATGCTGCATCCACGAGTTCGCGACGATGATGAAGTACGCCGAGACGATCGAGCCGGCGACGGCGATGCAGAGCGTGGCGGTGTGGATGCCCTTGGGCAGCCGGCCCCAGCCGAAGATCCACAGGCCGAGGAAGGTCGACTCGAGGAAGAACGCGAGCAGCGCCTCCATGGCGAGCGGTGCGCCGAAGATGTTCCCGACGAAGCGCGAGTACTGCGCCCAGGCGAGGCCGAACTGGAACTCCTGCACGATGCCGGTGGCGACGCCCATCACGAAGTTGATCAGGTAGAGCTTCCCCCAGAACTTCGTCGCCCGGTAGAAGCGCGCGTCGCCGGAGCGGTGCCAGCGGATCTGGAAGTAGGCCACGAGCGGGCCGAGGCCGATGGTGAGCGGCACCATCCAGAAGTGGTAGACGGTCGTGATGCCGAACTGCCAGCGGGCGATCAGCACGGGGTCCAGCGCGGTCAGATGCACTGTCGTGTCCTCTCGGACGTTTCCGCCCTTCCGGGCGACGGATGAGAAAGGCGCCGGCTCTCGCCGACTTCTACATAACGTAGAACTTGTTACTTTCTACCACGCGTAGAATAACGGCGTGGCATCGCTAGGGGAACTGGAACGCTCGGTCATGGATCTGCTCTGGCAGTCGACCGGTCCGCTGGCCGCGACCGAGGTGCGCGACGCACTTCCCGGCTCGCCCGCGATCACCACGGTGCTGACGGTGCTCACCCGCCTCGAGGGCAAGGGCTTCGTCACCCGCGACCGCGAACGCCGGCCGCATCTCTTCGGCGCGACGCTGAGTCGCGACGACTACATGGCCGAGCTGATGCACGAGGTGCTGACCTCGGCGCCCGACCGCGAGGCTGTGCTGGCGCGGTTCCTGGGGCGCGCGAGCAAGAGTGAGACCGACCATCTCCGCAAGCTTCTCGGGTCGTAAGGCGCCGACGCAGTGACGAAAGTCCTGATCCCCGCCGCGATCGCGATTCTGCTCGCGTGGCCCGTGCCAGTCCTGCTCGCGCGGGCGCGCTGGGCGGTGCGGATGCCTGCGCTGGCCATGCTCTGCTGGCAGGCCATCGCCGTCGCCGGCGGGCTCTCGATGATCGGCGCCCTGTGGTTCATCTCGCAGGGCGCGGCCGCCCTGCTCGCCCTGCACCTGCTGCTCAACCTCGGCCTCACCGCGGTGGGCACCAGCAGGCAGCGCCGCCGCCACCGCCAGCTCGTCGACCTGCTGTCGACGCCGATGCCCGACCGCCCGGGCACCCGCCTGATCGAGAACGAGGCGCCGGTCGCCTACTGCCTGCCCGGCGCGCCGCGTTCCGTCACGGTGCTCTCCGACGGCCTGCTGCGCCTGCTCTCCGACGACGAGCTCGCGGCCGTCGTCGCCCACGAGCGCGCCCACGTGACCCAGCACCACCACATCGTTCTCATGGCGTTCAAGGCCTGGCGCACCGCGCTCCCCTGGTTCCCCATCGCGAGCCGCGCGGAAGAGGCGGTCGCGCTTCTCGTCGAGCTGCTCGCCGATGACGACGCGCGCCAGGTCGTCCCCGACAGCGTGCTCGCCTCAGCGGTCACGGCGGTCGCGGGCGCGGATGCCGCAGCGGTGGCGCCCCGCGTCGCGCGGCTCATGCGCGCCTGACGCACGATCTTGAACAGATCCTGAACTCAATCTGTCGAATCCGGGGTACCGGGCTGATAGCAAGGTTGAGAACAGACCACGCCTGACGCACCGATCGGACCTGCACGTTGAGCTCTCAGACATCCCTCTCCCGTCCCAAAGCGGCCGCGACGCCGATCCTCCACCGCGTCAGGGGAAAGGTGCTGCTGCTCCTGTGCGTCATGTACGCCATCGCGTACCTCGACCGCACCAACATCTCCACCGCCGGGCCGACGATCATGCAGGCCCTGCACCTCAACGCGACGCAGTTCGGCATCGCGGTGTCGGCGTTCTCGATCCCCTACGCCCTGCTGCAGATCTTCGGCGGCAACATCGGCGAGCGCTTCGGCGCGCGCAAGTCCCTGTTCTGGATCGGCGTGCTGTGGGGCGTCGCGACGATCGCGACCGGATTCTCCGTCGGGCTGTGGTCGCTCGTGGGTGCGCGCCTGCTGCTCGGGCTCACCGAGTCGGCGGCGTTCCCGACCGCGACGAGCGCCATGGCGCGCTGGGTGCCGCCGGACCGCAACGGCTTCGCCCAGGGCGTCGTGCACTCCGCGTCGCGTCTCGGCAACGCCGTCGCGCCGCTCGTCGTCGGCGGCCTGATCATCTGGGGCGACAGCCTGAACACCTTCGTCGCCGGCTGGCAGATCTCGTTCCTGCTCATCGGCCTGCTCAGCGTCGTGTGGGCGCTGCTGTGGATGATCTCGTACCGCGACCGCCCGCGGAACCACCCCAAGGTCACCGCCGAGGAGCTCTCCGAGATCCCGCGCGAGCTCGAGAAGGCCGCTCGCCCGGCCACGCCGTGGGGGCGTCTCGTCCGCACGATCCTGCCGGTGAGCATCGTGGACTTCGGCTATGGCTGGGTGCTCTGGGTGTTCCTCACCTGGATCCCGACGTTCCTCGCCGACACCTTCAACCTGCCGCTGTCGAAGTACGCGCTGTTCACGTCTCTCGTGCTCGTCGGCGGTGTGGTCGGCGACACGGTCGGCGGAATGTTCGCCGACTTCCTGCTGCGGCGCACGGGGAATCTGCGCAACTCGCGGCGCACCGTGCTGCTCATCGGGCTCATCGGCTCGCTCGCGTGGCTCACGCCGCTGCTGTTCCAGCACACGCTCACCGTCGCGACGATCTCGCTGTCGCTCTCGTTCTTCTTCCTCGAGCTGTGCAACGCGACGCTCTGGGCGATCCCGATGGATGTCGCGCCCGAGTGGTCGGGCACGGCGAGCGGCATGATGAACACCGGCTTCGGCATCGCCGGCATCTTCTCGCCCATCGTGTTCGGCGCGATGGTCGACTCGGTCGGCTGGCAGTGGCCGTTCGGCATCTCGATCGCCCTGCTCGCGCTGTCGGCGGTGGTCGCCGCCGTCATGAAGCCGCGACGGGTGCTTCCGCGCGGCGTCGCCGAGGTGGACGCCCCGTGAACCAGAGGCTCGCCGGGCTGCGCCGCAGCAGCTCGGTGAGCCCGATCGCCCCGAGCACGACGATCAGGTAGGCGCACAGACTGCGCCACGGGTCGGGCACGGCACGTGCGAACCACTCGTCGCCGGCCCACAGCAGCGTCCACAGGATCAGCGGGTGCGACAGGAAGATGCCGAACGATCGGTCGGTCGCCGTGTCGACCGACCGGGCGAGCAGACTGCCCTCCCTGCGCCGATCCGACCACACGCTGCCGATCGCGGCGAAGCCGAGCCCCACGCCGACGCCCCAGACCACGATGGCCGGCTGCACCGGCGAGCCGGCCGAATAGAGGCTCGCGCCCGTCGCCACCTGGATCGCGAAGACCCCCAGGTAGACCAGGCCGCAGGCGAGGGTGATGAGGCCGACCTTGCCGCGGTTCCGGGCGATCCAGCCGAGGAACCCCTCGCCGTGGTCGGCGCACACGGCTCCCGCGAGGATGAAGAAGCTGTAGCTGAAGAAGTACTGCTTGTCGTAGGCGACGAAGCCGGGCAGCACGTCGGGCCAGTAGTGGTACCAGCTCATCAGCGCGAGCTGCACGACGGCGGCCGCGCCGAGCAGCACCAACTGCCCCCGGCCCCTGGTCTTCTTGACCAGCCAGGCGATCACCGGCACGAGCAGATACACCTGCATCGTCACGAGCAGGAAGTAGAGGTGGTACCACGCGGTGCCCGTCAGCACGGCCCTCACATAGTCGAGCACGAATCCGCCGAAGGACGGGTCGTGGTGGGTGCGCGGGTAGTCGTAGATCACGAGATACACGAGCGACCACACGAGGTAGGGCACGCCGACCAGCAGGAAGCGCCGCGGCCAGAACTTCCTCATCGGCACCGGTTTGTGGAAGTAGCTCCACATCAGCACGAAGCCCGTGATCCAGAAGAACGGCTCGCGCGTGAAGTGCAGCAGCGCGAGCAGCACGTGCAGCGGGACGTCGTCGGCGTCGACGGTGTGGCTGATGGTGTGCACGCCGATCACTGACGCGAAGGTCAGGATGCGGATGATGTCGATCTCGTGGATGTGCCGGCGCTTCCGCACCGGCGTGCTCTTCGGCTCGGCGGCCGGCTCCGTCGCCTCCGTCATTCGGCGCCCTCCTCGAACGCGGCGCGGAGCCGGGCGCGTTGTACCTTCCCCGTCGCCGCACGGGGCAGGTCCTCGGTCACGATGATCTCGACGGGCCGCAGATGCCTCGGCAGCTCGGCCGAGGCACGCTCGGTCAGCGCGGCGGTCAGGCCGGCGGCATCCGTCTCGGCATCGGCGGCGATGACGTACGCGACGGGCACTTCGCCGAGCACGGGGTCGGGGCGGCCGACCACGACGGCTTCGCGCACGCGCGGGTCGCGCAGCAGCGCGTCCTCGACGTCGGCCGGGTACACGAGCTCGCCGCCGCGGTTGATCACGTCGTCGCTGCGGCCGAGCAGAGTGACGAAGCCGTCGGCGTCGACGCGGCCCACGTCGCCGGTGCTGAGCCAGCCGTCCGCATCGAAGCGGTCGGCCGCGACGCCGCCGAAGTAGCGCGAGATGACGCCGTCGCCGTGGATCCAGAGCGCGCCGACGGATGCCGCAGGAAGCACCGCCCCCTCGTCGTCGCGCACCTCGACCTGCGCCCCGACTGGGCGCCCGACCGATCCGGCGGGCGCCGAGCCGTCGAGCGGTGTCGCCGTGATCTGGCTGGCGGCCTCGGTCATGCCATAGCTGATGACGAGCGGGATGCCCGCGAACGCCGCGGCCACGGGCTCGGGAAGCGGCGCCGATGCGCTGCGGATGAAGCGCAGCCCCTCGGGCACGTCGATCGGGCCCTTCGCGAGGATCGCGAGGATCGCCGGAACGGCGTTGATCCACGTGATGCGGCGTTCGCGCATGAGCTGCCAGAAGCCCGTGCGGTGGAAGCGCCGGTCGAGCACGAGGGTCGAACCGGCCACGAGGGTCGCGAGCACAGCGACGACCTCGGCGTTGATGTGGAAGAGCGGAAGCGGGTTGTAGCCGCGGTCGCCCGGTGCCAGGGCGTTGTGCGCGGCGACCGCGCGGGCCACATGCAGCAGCTGCGCCTCGCCCAGCTCGACGCCCTTCGGCGTGCCGGTCGACCCCGAGGTGAACAGCACCGCGCTGCCCGATACGGCGTCTCCGAGGCGCTCGGGGCCGGTGTCGGCGGCGGCGGGCAGGTCCGAGAGTCGGCGCACGATGACGGTCCTGCCGTCGAACTGCCCGCGCAGCGTCTCGAGCGCTCCGTCTGACAGATCGGGTGCCACCGGGGCGACGCGCAGCCCCGCGGCGAGAGCGCCGAGGTAGCTCAGGGCGAAGTCGATCGGGTCCTCCGCGGCGATCAGCACGGCACCGTCGGCGCCGAGAGCGGCGGCACGCGCGGGCAGGTCGGCGAGCTCGCCGTAGCGCACGACGCGCTCCGAGCGGGCGTCCTCGAGGAACACGGCGGCCGGTGACTCTGCCGCCCTCTTCGCGATCAGTTCGGCGAGTGTCCCGCCGTCTCCCCCACTCGAACTTTTCGCGCTTTGTACCACCTGACCAGCCTACGTGGCGCTTCTGAGTCGCTTTGGTGTGTTCGTCATCGCGCCCCTAAAAGGCGCGTTCTTCCGCACAGCGCTCAGTCGAGGAAGCCCGCCGCGCGGAAGGCGCGCCCGTAGATCTCGCGGATCACGCCCTCTTTCCTCTGGTTGTAGTCCATGACGAGACCTCGCCCGCGGGTGGTCGCCTCGGCCGCCTCGCGCTTGGCTGCGGCGTAGAGCTCGCGGTCCGCGCCGCTGCTGCGCAGCCAGTCGCGGAAGACCGTGTGCTTCACGGTCTCGGGGCTGTCGGGGCCGAAGACGTGGACGTTCGCGGCGGGGGCGGCGCCGCGCACCAGCCGGTGCTCATGCCACCACGGCTCGCGTACCGTCAGCACGAAGCCTGCGGCCTGCAGCTGCGGCAGCCAGCCGGCCTCGTGCGCGGGGGCGGCCACGGTCAGATCGAGATCGATGACGGGCTTGGCCGGCAGGCCGGGCACCGACGTCGAGCCCACATGCTCGATCCGCAGCGCGCGGGTGCCGAGCGCGGCCGCAATGCGTGCGCCGACCGCGGCGGCCTGCGCGGGCCAGCTCGGGTCGTAATTCACCAGCGTGATCGGTGCGGCAACCGGCTCGACGACCCACGGGCTCGCACCGGGCGGCGGCGGCGAGTCGTCGAAGCTGAGGATCTCGTCGATGGTGGGCATCAGGGGATCCTATCGAGGGGCATCCTCGCTACGCAGCGCGCAGCGTCGCCCAGAGCTCGTCGACGGCGTCGAGCAGCTCCTCGCGGGTGCCGTCGTTGTCGAGCACCACGTCGGCGACGGCCAGACGCTCGGCATCCGTCGCCTGCGACCCGACGCGCGCCTCGGCCTCGGCCCGGCTCATGCCGCGGTCGGCGACCATGCGGCGCACGCGCTCGTCGCGGCTCGCGTTGACGACGATCACCTGCTCGAAGCTCATGGGGCGCTCTGCGGATGCCTCGACCAGCAGGGGCACGTCATAGATGACGATCGCGTCGGGGTCGTCCGCCTCGATCGCGCGCAGCTTCGCCTGCCCCAGCTCCCACACGGCCGGGTGCGTGATGTCGTTGAGCTTCTTCAGCGCAGCGGTGTTGTTGAACACGATCGACCCGAGCGCGGGGCGGTTCAGCGTGCCGTCGGGCAGCAGAAGGTGCTCGCCGAACTCGGCGACGATCTGCGCGAGCGCCGGCTGCCCCGGCTCGACGACCTCGCGGGCCAGCTTGTCGGCGTCGAGGATGACGGCGCCGTGCTCGGCGAGTCGTGCGGACACGGTGGACTTTCCCGAGGCGATGCCCCCGGTGAGGGCGATGAGCTTCACGGCCTCCACGTTACCGGCATGCGAAAGGGGCCGGGTCCTTGCGGACCCGGCCCCGATGCTCACTGCTCAGCTAGCGCTGCGGCAGCCTTAGTTGCTCGAGAGCTTCTCGCGCAGAGCGGCGAGCGACTCGTCATCGGCGAGGGTGCCGGTCGCAGCCGACTCGGTCGAGAACGACGACGAGCTGGACGGGCCGGTGTTGTTCGCCTCTTCCTCGAGCTGGCGGGCGACCTGCTTCTTGTGGGCCTCCCAGCGGGCCTGAGCGGCCGCGTAGTCGGCCTCCCACTTGGCGCGCTGCTCCTCGAAGCCTTCCTTCCACTCGCCGGTCTCGGCGTCGAAGCCCTCGGGGTACTTGTAGTTGCCCTGCTCGTCGTACTCGGTCGGCATGCCGTAGAGCGCCGGGTCGAACTCGGTGCCCTCGGGGTCGACGCCCTCGTTGGCCTGCTTCAGCGAGAGGCTGATGCGGCGGCGCTCGAGGTCGATGTCGATGACCTTGACGAAGACCTCTTCGCCGACGGACACGACCTGCTCGGCGAGCTCGACGTGCTTGCCCGACAGCTCGGAGATGTGGACGAGGCCCTCGATGCCGTCGGCGACGCGGACGAATGCGCCGAACGGAACGAGCTTCGTGACCTTACCCGGGGCGACCTGGCCGATCGCGTGGGTGCGGGCGAAGACCTGCCACGGGTCCTCCTGCGTGGCCTTGAGCGACAGCGAGACGCGCTCGCGGTCGAGGTCGACCTCGAGGATCTCGACGGTGACCTCCTGGCCGACCTCGACGACCTCGCTGGCGTGCTCGATGTGCTTCCAGCTGAGCTCGGAGACGTGGACGAGGCCGTCGACGCCACCGAGGTCGACGAACGCACCGAAGTTGACGATCGACGAGACGACGCCCTTGCGGACCTGGCCCTTGTGGAGGTTGTTGAGGAAGGTGGTGCGCGACTCGGACTGCGTCTGCTCGAGCAGGGCGCGGCGCGAGAGGACCACGTTGTTGCGGTTCTTGTCGAGCTCGAGGATCTTCGCCTCGATCTCCTGGCCGAGGTACGGCGTGAGGTCGCGCACGCGGCGCAGCTCGATCAGCGACGCGGGCAGGAAGCCGCGGAGGCCGATGTCGACGATCAGGCCGCCCTTGACGACCTCGATGACCTGGCCGGTCACGACGCCGTCGGCTTCCTTGATCTTCTCCACATCGCCCCAGGCGCGCTCGTACTGAGCCCGCTTCTTCGACAGGATCAGACGGCCTTCCTTGTCCTCCTTCTGGAGAACGAGGGCCTCGACGGTGTCGCCGACGCCGACGACCTCGCTGGGGTCGACGTCGTGCTTGATGGAAAGCTCACGAGAGGGGATGACACCCTCGGTCTTGTAACCGACGTCGAGGAGGACCTCGTCGCGGTCGACCTTCACAACGGTGCCTTCGATGAGGTCACCGTCGTTGAAGAACTTCAGAGTCTTCTCGACCGCGGCAAGAAAGTCCTCAGCAGAGCCGATGTCGTTGATGGCGACCTGCTTGGCTGCCTTTTCGGTCGTAGTGGTAGTCATTGAGTGGTTACTCCGGGATGGACATGAATCAGGCCCGAAACGATGGCACCGAGTGTTTGTGAACACGCCCCGCTTCAGGCGAGCGGATATAGAAGTCACGAATGTGACGTTCAAGTTTACCTGATTTGAAACGGATGCCTCAACGCGGGCATTCCCGGTCCGCGAGAGCGGATGCCTCCCGGAAGGCATCCGCTCTCGCGCCGCTGGCGGACTTCAGCCGAGCAGTGCGGTGCGCAGGGTGTCGAGGCCCACACCGCCCATGTCGAGCGCCTTCTTGTGGAACGCCTTGACGTCGAACGCGTCGCCTTCCCGCGCCTTCAGCTCGTCGCGGATCTGCTCCCACACGCGCTGGCCGACCTTGTAGGACGGGGCCTGGCCCGGCCAGCCGAGGTAGCGGTTCACCTCGAAGTTGACGAAGCCCTGCTCCATGTTGACGTTGCGGCCCATGAAGCCGAAGGCGTAGTCGCCCGTCCAGATTCCGGAGCCGTCGGGCAGCGGCTTCTCGAGGTGCACGCCGATGTCGAGTACGACGCGGGCAGCGCGCATGCGCTGGCCGTCGAGCATGCCGAGGCGGTCGGCGGGGTCGTCGAGATAGCCGAGCTCTTCCATCAGCCGCTCGGCGTAGAGCGCCCAGCCCTCGGCGTGGCCCGAGGTACCGGCGAAGCGGCGCCAGGCGTTGAGCTGCGCCTTGTTGTAGACGGCCGTGCCGAGCTGAAGGTGGTGACCGGGAACGCCCTCGTGGTAGACGGTCGTGAGCTCGCGCCACGTGTCGAACTCGGTGACGCCCGGCGGCACGCTCCACCACATGCGGCCGGCGCGCGAGAAGTCGTCGGCCGGCGGGGTGTAGTAGATGCCGCCGTTCTGCGTCGGCGCGATCATGCACTCGAGGGTGCGGATCTGCTCGGGAATGTCGAAGTGGGTCCTGCCGAGCTCGGCGACGGCGCGGTCGCTGGTCTCCTGCATCCAGCGCTGGAGCGCCTCGGTGCCGTGCAGCTTGCGGCTCTGGTCGGAGTCGAGGAACTCGATCGCCTCGCGGACCGACGCGTCGGGCTTGATCTGCTTCGCGATCGCCTCCTGCTCGGCGACCATGCGCGCGAGCTCTTCGATGCCCCACTCGTAGGTCTCGTCGAGGTCGATCTTCGCGCCGAGGAAGCCGCGGCTCGCGAGCGAATAGATGTCGCGCCCGACGGCGTCGCGCTCTGGCGCCTCGTGCTGCAGCTCGTCGTCGAGGAAGTAGCTGAGCTCGCCGTAGGCGGCGGCTGCGGCCTGCGCGCCCCGCTGCAGGTCGGCCTTGACCGAGTCGGGAAGCTCGGAGCCGTCGGCGCTCTTCGCCTCGCCTGCGAGCGTGAAGAAGAAGCCGTCGCGGGAGTTGAGCTCGTCTGCTTGCTGGATGCCGATGTGCACCTGCCGCGCCGCGGGGGCGTTCCCGCTGGACATGCCGACGCGCAGCGACTCGATGTAGCCGCGGATCGCGGCGGGCACGTTGGCCATGCGCTTGGCGATCACGGCCCAGTCGTCGGCGCTCGCGGTCGCCGAGAGGTCGAACACGTCGCGCAGGTTCTGCAGCGGCGAGGCGATGTTGTTGAGGTCGCGCTGCCAGAAGCCCGCCTCGTGCTTCTCGATCTCAAGCTCGAGCTCGCGGGTGAGGTCGAGCTTCGTGACCGTGTCGGTCTCGTCGGTGGGCTCCGCTGCCTGGATCTCGGCGAGGGCCCGGCGAGCGGCGTCAGCGGCCTGCTGATGACCGGCAGGCGAGTAGTCGCCGTACTCGCCCTCGCGGCCGGGTCGGCCGAGGTACACGCGCATCTCGGGGTACAGGTCGAGGCTGGTGTCGAGCCACCGCTCGGCGATGGCGTCGATCTCTGTCGGAGTGCGTTCGTCGCTCATATGTCGACCCTATCCAGTCTCTAGTGGGCGGCTTCGTCCCAGTTGGCGCCCCGGCCGACCTGCACGGTCAGCGGCACACTCAGGTCGGCCGCACCGGCCATGCGGCGGGTGACGATCTCTTCGAGCGTGTCCCACTCCCCCGGCGCCACCTCGAAGATGAGCTCGTCGTGCACCTGCAGCAGCATGCGCGACTCGAGCGAGGCATCCGCCATGTCGCTCGCCACGCCCAGCATCGCGATCTTCATGATGTCGGCGGCCGAGCCCTGGATCGGCGAGTTGAGCGCCGCGCGCTCGGCGTTGTCGCGCAGCACACGGTTCAGGCTGTTGAGATCGGGGAACGGGCGCCGGCGGCCGAAGATCGTCTCGGTGTAGCCGTCGACCTTCGCCTGGGCGACGACGTTGCGCAGGTAGTCGCGCACCCCACCGAAGCGCTCGAAGTAGTCGCTCATGAGCTGCTTCGCCTCGCCCTGCGAGATGCGCAGCTGCTTGGCGAGGCCGAACGGGCCGAGGCCGTAGGCGAGGCCGTACGACATGGCCTTGACCTTCGAGCGCATGATCGGCGTCACCTCTTCCGGCGGAACGCCGAAGACGTGCGAGCCGACGAAGCGGTGCAAGTCCTCGCCTTCGGTGAAGGCGGCGATCAGACCCTCGTCTGCCGAGAGGTGCGCCATGATGCGCATCTCGATCTGGGAGTAGTCGGCCGTCAGCAGGCATTCGAAGCCCTCGCCGGCGACGAAGGCGGAACGGATCTGCTTGCCGGTCTCGGACCGCACGGGGATGTTCTGCAGGTTGGGGTCGTTGGACGAGATGCGCCCGGTGGCCGCCCCGACCTGGTCGTAGGTCGTGTGGATGCGCCCGTTCGCGTCGATCGACTTCTCGAGGGTCTCGATCATCTGCCGCAGCTTGGTCGCGTCGCGGTGACGCAGCAGCGCGTCGAGGAAGACGTAGCCGGGGGTGTCGGCGTCGACCTTCTCTTGCAGGTCGGCGAGCGAGTCGGCATCCGTCGAGTACCCGGTCTTCGTCTTGCGCGTGAACGGCAGCTGCAGCTCGTCGAACAGCACGGTCTGCAGCTGCTTCGGGCTGCCCATGTTGACCTCGTGCCCGATGGCCGCGTAGGCGGCCTGCTGGTAGGTGTCGACCCAGCCGCTCAGCACCTCGCGCTGGCCGCGCAGCACCTCGGCGTCGACGGCGACGCCCGTCAGCTCCATCTTCGCGAGCACCTCGACGAGCGGCACCTCGATCGTCTCGTAGACCTGCTTGGTGCCCGGGGCGAACGCGATGTCGAGGTCGTCGGCGATGCGCAGCACGTACCAGGCCTGGCTCGCCGCGCTGATCGGCTCGGAGTCGGGCACGAGCTGGTTCGGGTCGGGCGTCGGCAGGCTCTCGCCGAGCACCTCGTAGACCTGGTCGGCGAGGCTGGCGGGCGCCTTCGCCGGGTTCAGGATCGCACCGGCGACGCGGGTGTCGCCCGCCACGCCGCGCACGGGCAGACCCGCACGAGCGGATGCCTCGATCTGCGGCTTCGCGTTGAAGAAGAGCTTCGGCTGCGACGGGTCGGCGAGCCACGCGGCGAACGCCTCGTAGTCGCCGGTGCCCTCCTTGAACGGCACATAGGCGCTGTCGTCGGCGATCGACAGGCCGTAGCCCGCGATGCCGGCGGGGCCGTAGTCGAGCTGCACCGCGACGGGCTGCGTGCCGCCCTCTTTGTCGACGGATGCCGCGGCCAGCCAGTGCGCGAGCTCTTCGTCGACGAGGGTGCGCACCGGGGGCGCCGTCTCGATCTCGGGCTCGGCGACCGGCTCGGTCGAGGCGCCGTCAGGTGAAGCATCCGTCGACCCGAGCTTGAGCACCCGGTCGAGAAGCGTGCGGAATTGCAGTCGCCCGAAGACCTCGCGCACCGCCTGCTCGTTGATCGCGCGGCGCTCGAGGTCGGCGGGGCCGACCGGCAGCTCGACGTCGGTGACGAGCCGGTTGAGGCGGCGATTGCGCAGCGCGTTCTCTTTCTGCTCGCGCAGTTTCTCGCCGACGACGCCCTTGATCTCGTCGGCATGGGCGACGATCTCGTCGACGGTGCCCCACTGGGCGATCCACTTCGCAGCGGTCTTGGGGCCGACCTTGTCGACGCCGGGCAGGTTGTCGGCTTTCTCGCCCGTGAGTGCCGCGAGCTCGGGGTACTGGTGGGGCCACACCATGTACTTGTCGTAGACGGCCTGCGCGTCGTAGCGCTTCAGCTCGCTGACACCGAGCACGCTCGGGTAGAGCACGGTCGTGCTGTCGCCGACGAGTTGGAAGCTGTCGCGGTCGCCCGAGACGACGAGCACCTCGAAGCCCTGCGCCGCGCCCTGCGTGGCCAGCGTGGCGAGGATGTCGTCGGCCTCGAAGTCCTCTTTCTGAAGCCACTGCACGTTCATCGCGGTGAGCGCTTCCTGCAGAAGCGGCACCTGGCCGATGAACTCGGGCGGCGTCTCGCCGCGGCCGCCCTTGTATTCCGGGTACTCGCGGGTGCGGAACGAGTAGCGGCTGATGTCGAAGGCGACGCCGAGGTGCGTCGGCTCATGGTCTTTCAGGAGCTTCAGCAGCATGGAGATGAAGCCGTGGATCGCCTCGGTGTGCTGCCCGTCGTCGGTGACGAAGCGGCCAGCCGGCAGCAGCGCGAAGAACGCCCGGAACGCCAGCGAATGGCCGTCGATGATCATCAAAGTAGGCTTCTTGGGCGTATCTGGCACGGGTCAAAGCCTAGCGATGGCCACCGACACCGGCCCCGTCTCGAAAGGACCTCAGTGACCGACGACGTCGAGTGGTACATCTCGCGCGGGCAGGGCGCGCTCGCCGACAGGATGGGCATCGAGATCCTCGAGTTCGATCGTGAGCATGCGGTGGCGCGGATGCCTGTCGAAGGCAACACGCAGCCCCTCGGTCTCGTGCACGGCGGCGCCTACTGCGTGCTCGGCGAGTCGCTCGGTTCAATGCACGCGAACTACCTCGCGCAGCAGGGCGGCGAGGGCCGTTTCGCCGTCGGCGTGGACATCAACGCGACGCACACGGGCTCGGCGACCTCGGGGTGGGTCACGGGAACCTGCCGCGTCCTGTCCGCGGGGCGGACGATCACGGTGCACGAGATCGTGGTGACCGACGAGGCCGGGCGGCGCCTGTCGACGATCCGCATCACGAACCTGACCCGCGAGCGGAAGTAGCGCGGGCGGCTTCTCGACCGTCTGTCAGGTGCGGAGGCCGCTACCCCTGATCAGGGATGCTGCGCGCACAGGCATCCGATCACGAGAATGAGGCCGTGAGCCTCAGCGAGTTCGACCGTGACGTACTTCGTGCCTTCCAAGCGTTCATGGAGCGCGCGGTCGGGCAGGTCGACGAAGCGGGGTCGCGCACGCCGTTCGGCGACCGCCTCGCCGCCCATCTGGGAACAGCGCCAGAGCGGCTGCCCGTTGTTGCCGAGGCGATCGCCGAGCACCGGCTCGTCGACGCCGATGTGGCGCTGCGCGAGTTGAGCGGAGGCGACCCGGATCGCCTGATCGGCGTCAGCGGGGGCAGTATGCGCATGCACAGCGGGCTTCCCGAGCTGGTCGCGCACACGCACGCGCGCTTCGATGTCGGCCCGGTCGACTTCGTCGCCGCCGCATCGGGGCCGAGCGCGACGACCCAGGTGGTCTCGTTCGGCGCGTGGCTACTCGAGTTCGACGGAACGCCGGTCGTGGTTCTCCAGCGCGCCGCCGCCCATGAGTTCGGCCGGCAGGCCGCAACTCTCGAGGTGCTCGCCCCGTCGCCAGAGGTGGCCGCAGCGCTGCTCGAAAGGGTGCGCACCCTGATGGTGGAGCTCAGTGTGCTGCGCGGGAAGGTCCTCTCGTTCCACGCGACCGAGTACGGCAACGCCGCAGGGGCCACCTTCCTCGAGCGCCCGCGCGTGGCCGCCGACGATGTCGTTCTGCCACCGGGGGTGATGGAAATGATCGACGGGCACGTCGTCGGGATCGCGGCCTACCGCGAGCAGTTGCGCGCGGCCGGTCAGCATCTGAAGCGCGGTGTGCTGCTGTACGGGCCGCCGGGCACCGGCAAGACATTGACAGTGCGACGGATTCTGTCGGCGACCGAAGGGGTCACGGCCGTCGTGCTCACCGGCGAGAGCATCCAGTTCATCGGCGCAGCCACCGAGATCGCCCGCACGTTCCAGCCGTCGCTCGTCGTGCTGGAGGACATCGACCTCGTTGCCATGCAGCGCCATATGACGCCGCAGCCGCTGCTGTTCGAGGTGCTGGACGCGCTCGACGGGTTGGACGGCGACGCGGACGTCGCGTTCATCATGACCACGAACCGGGTCTCGGTGCTCGAGAAGGCGCTCGCACAGCGGCCCGGCCGCGTCGACCTCGCAGTGGAGATCCCCCTGCCGGATGCGGCTGCACGCAAGGAGCTGTTCCGCCGCTATGCGCAGCGTCTAGATCTTCCGGACGAGGCTTTGGATGACGCGGCAGCGCGGGCCGAGGGAGTGACCGGCTCCTTTGCCAAGGAGCTGATGCGACGAACCGCGCTCGCCGCGGCGCGCGAGTCGGTGCCGGCTACCGCAGACCACCTGAAGCGGGCCCTCGACGATTTGCTCTCCGCGAGCGCTGAACTGACGCGCGCGATGCTCGGCACGCCGCGGGCACCAGAGCAGTCGGTCGACGACGAGCCGGACGATATGGGCCAGCGGTTCGTCGCGTTCGGTCCTGGTGCGCGCGCCTTCATGACGACCGCGAGCTTCGAGCTCGCGCCCGACGAAGAGTAGTGACTCGAGGCGCGCCGCGTTCACCCGCCTGCCCGGCCGGCAGCACGACGAGGAATCGGCGCGCCGACTTGAGCGCAGCGAGGTCTTGCTCGAAGAGTTCCTGAACCGCACGGCTCTCCAGAGCCGCGGCATCCGCCACGAAGAAGTCCGTCATGGGAAGACGGTATCGGTCCACCGGCACCGATCCCCGTTCCTCGCTAGCGTGGCCTGCATGGATCCGCTGAGCGCTGTGACCTGGCCGCTGCGAACCGAGCGCCTGAGCATCCACCGCGCGACCACCGCCGATGCCGAGGCGACCTGGGTCTGGCGCAGGCTTCCCGAAGTCGGCGAGTGGATCTCGAGTGCGCCCGCCGACTTCGAGACCTACCGCTTGCGGTTCGCCGAGCCCGCACGGCTGCTGAATGAGCTCGTCATCGGGCTCGAGGACTCGGCCGACCCTGGCAACCGCGGACGGCTCATCGGCGACCTCATGGTGCGCATCGAAGACGGCTGGGCGCAGGCCGAAGTGCTAGAGCGGGCCCGCAACGCGCAGGCCGAGCTCGGCTGGACGCTCGACCCGGACTTCCAGGGCCGCGGCTATGCGACCGAGGCCGTGCGCGCGGTGATCGGCGCCTGCTTCGGCCCACTCGGGCTGCACCGCGTCTATGCCGGCTGCTTCGCCGCGAACGAGCCGTCCTGGCGGGTCATGGAGCGCCTCGGCATGCGCCGCGAGGAGTTCAGCCGCAAGTCCAGCCTGCACCGCTCGGGCGAGTGGCTGGACGGGATCGTCTACGGCCTGCTCGCCGAAGAATGGCAGGACCGATAGATGCGAAGAGCGGATGCCGGCAGGCATCCGCTCTTCATATCTGAAACGCGCTACTTCTTGGCTGTGCCCGGCGCGAGCTGGTCGATGATCGCCTTCGCGACGTCGTGCATGGTGAGGCGGCGGTCCATGGACGCCTTCTGGATCCACCGGAACGCCTCGGGCTCGGTGAGACCCATCTTCTCGTTGAGCAGGCCCTTGGCGCGGTCGACGAGCTTGCGGGTCTCGAAGCGCTCGGCGAGGTCGCTGACCTCGGCTTCGAGCGTGATGATCTGCTGGTAGCGGGCGAGCGCGATCTCGATCGCGGGCAGCAGGTCGTTGGGCGTGAACGGCTTCACCACGTAGGCGAGGGCGCCGGCCTCTGAAGCGCGCTCAACGAGCTCCTTCTGGCTGAATGCGGTCAGCAGCACGACGGGCGCGATGTGGTTCTTGCCGAGGCGGTCTGCCGCCTCGATGCCGTCCATCTTCGGCATCCGCACGTCCATCACCACCAGATCGGGGCGCAGCTCGGTCGCGAGCGCCACGGCGGTCTCGCCGTCACCCGCCTCACCGACGACCTCGAAACCGTTGTCACGCAGGATCTCGACGATGTCGAGGCGGATGAGGGATTCGTCTTCGGCAACGACGACGCGGCGGGGCGCGTTGTTCTCCGGCTGGTCAGTCACGGTTCAAGCGTATACGAGCGGTGCGGCACGGCCCTGAAGACGCGGTCACGCCGGGCGTGTGGCCGGGTGTTGTGGCCCGGCCTGCGACGCGCGGTGCGTCTGCCTGTCTGCGGTATCTTCGAGAGGCGGTGTCGGCCGGCGTGGCGGAATGGCAGACGCGGAGCACTCAAAATGCTTTGTCCGAAAGGGCGTGTGGGTTCGAGTCCCACCGCCGGCACCGGCCCGGGTTCGTAAGCTCGGGGCATGAGCGAGCCGATCACCGCGCCTTATGGCGAGTGGGAGTCCCCGATCACCGCGGCCGACGTGGCCACTGCCGGCAGCGGCGCGACCTCGCCCCATTTCGTCGGCGACGAGGTCTGGTGGCTCGAGTCCGTCCCTGCGGAGTCCGGCCGATACGCCGTGCGGCGGCGGCGCGCGGACGGTCTGGTCGAAGACCTGCTGCCCGCGCCGTGGAATGCGCGCAGCCGCGTGCACGAGTACGGCGGGGGCGCCTGGGCACCGGCCGGCCGCGATGTCGTCTTCGTCGAGTTCCGCGATCAGCGGCTCTACCGGCTGACGCCGGGCGAGGAGCCGGTTCCGCTCACCCCCGGCCGAGGGCGGCTTCCGCTTCGGCGGCATCTCGATCCACGGCGACGCGGTGCTCGCGATCCGCGAGACCCACACGGGCGACGGGCCGAGCGACCTCACCCGCGATATCGTCCTCGTTCCGCTCGACGGGGCGGCGGTGGCGGATGCCTCGCGCATCACTTCTGTCGTCGCGGGGTCGTGGTTCCTCGCCCACCCGGCCTTCTCCCCCGACGGCACACGGCTCGCGTGGGTGGCCTGGGACCACCCGAACATGCCGTGGGACGGAACCGAACTTCGTGTCGGCGAGATCGGTGCAGACGGCCGGGTGTCGTCGTGGCGGGCAGTGCTCGGCGGGACGACCGAGTCGGTGCTGCAGCCCGAGTGGCACTCCCCCGACGAGCTCTACGCGGTCAGCGACCGCAGCGGCTGGTGGAACCTCTATCGCGTGCCGCTCGACGGCGAGCCCGAGAACCTCGCGCCGAGGGCGCGCGGCGCGAGGTGCATGCCGTGGTGTACCGCCCGCGGAATCCGGGGTTCCGCGCGCCGGCGGGCGAGCTGCCGCCGTTCATCGCGCTCGTGCACGGCGGCCCGACCAGCCGCAGCGTGCCCGCTCTTCAGCCCTCGATCGCCTACTGGACGAGCCGCGGCATCGGCATCGTGGCCGTGAACTATGGCGGCTCGACGGGGTACGGGCGCGAGTACCGCGAGCGCCTGCGCGGGCAATGGGGCGTCGTCGACGTGGAGGACACGATCGCCGCCGTGCGCGGCCTCGCCGAGGCCGGGGTCGCCGACGGCGCGCGGCTGCTCATCAGGGGCGGATCGGCCGGCGGCTGGACGGTGCTGTCGGCGCTGACGCAGTCCGACGCATTCGCCGCCGGAGCGTCCTACTTCGGCGTCGCCGAGCTCACCGAGTTCGCGAAAGAGACGCACGACTTCGAGTCGCGGTACCTCGACGGGCTCATCGGGCCGCTGCCCGAGGCATCCGACCTCTACCTCTCGCGCGCCCCTATCAGCAACGTCGACAAGCTCGCGACGCCCGTGCTGCTGCTGCAGGGGCTGGATGACCCGATCGTGCCGCCCTCGCAGGCCGAGCGGTTCATCGAGGCGCTGGCGTCGAAGGGCATCCCGTACGCGGCCCGCTTCTACGAGGGCGAGTCGCACGGATTCCGCAAGGCCGAGACGCTGATCGACGCGAACGAGGCCGAGCTCTCGTTCTACGGCCAGGTGCTCGGCTTCACTCCCCCGGGCGTTCCCCCGATCGAGCTGCGCTGACGGCGCCGGAGTCGGCAGTCCCGGACCCGATGGCCGGGCCGGGCGCCGCCCACACCGGCCCCGTACATGTCAAGGCGTCGATCCGGTCGATGAGCGCGACCTATGGTCGGTGGCTATGACGACGACGGAGACGTCCATGACCACGGCGGACTGCCCGATCTGCGGAGCCGCGCTGCGTCACGCCGGAACGGCATTGCGCTGCGACGACTGCGAGGTCGATTACGTGGACAACACGGACGAGTGACTGCGGGCGGGCCCGCCCATGAACGGGCTACGCCACCCGGAAGTCCGCGCCTTCGAGGGCGCGAACGATCCGGCCGCGCCGGAACGACGACACGAAGGCGATCGCCTCGCCCGCGCCGTACTCCCAGTGGATGCGCACGCCGAGCGGGACCCGCGTGATGAGCATGATGTCGCCGCGCTCGATGAACTCGGTCGTGGTGAGGGCCCGCACGAGGAGCCCGTTCTCGTAGACCTCGAAGCGCCGCGGGGCGGGGAAGCCCGCGCTCACCGGAAACCCGGCGAGATTGACGCCCACGCTCCACGGCCTGATGCGCGCGAGCAACGCGCCGCGGTCGGCGTCTTCGGACTCGCCCATGTCACCACGCTAGTGAGTGGCGGGGCGCCGCCCAGCGAGCGCCTGAGAGAATGGGCGTATGACTGAGCACACGACGGCCGCGCATCGGACGCGCCCGCAGGTCCGCCCCAAGGCCGAGGGCTGGACCCAGGCGACGGATGCCGGCGGCCGGCCGCTGCTGCAGTTTCGCCAGCCCCGCCGCGCGCAGCCCGAGACGCACCTCGCCGATCTGACGCTCGAGGAGCGAAAGGCGAAGCTCATCGAGCTGGGATTCCCCGCGTTCCGCGCCACCCAGCTCAGCACGCACTACTTCGAGCACTACACGGTCGACCCCGACGAGATGACCGATCTTCCGGCATCCTCTCGTCACGAGATCGTCGAGAAGATGCTGCCGCCCCTGCTCACCGAGGTGCGCCGCCTGCGCACCGACAAGGGCGAGACGATCAAGTTCCTGTGGCGCCTCTTCGACGGCGCGCTCGTCGAGTCGGTGCTGATGCGCTACCCCGGCCGCGTCACACTGTGCGTCTCGAGCCAGGCCGGCTGCGGAATGAACTGCCCCTTCTGCGCGACGGGCCAGGCGGGGCTCACCCGCAACCTCTCGACGGCTGAGATCGTCGACCAGGTCGTCGCCGCGAACCGCGCCATCGCGAACGGCGAGCTCGGCGGACTGCGCAAAGACGGCGGCTTCGACTCGCCGCGCGTCACCAACATCGTCTTCATGGGCATGGGCGAGCCGCTCGCCAACTACAAGCGGCTCATGAACGCCGTGCGCCGCATGGTGGCGCCCGCGCCCGAGGGGCTCGGCATGAGCGCGCGTCACATCACGGTGTCGACGGTCGGCCTCGTGCCCGCAATCCGCAAGCTCGCCGACGAGGACCTTCCGCTGACCTTCGCCCTCTCGCTGCACGCCCCCGACGATGTGCTGCGCGACGAGCTGATCCCCGTGAACGACCGCTGGAAGGTCGACGAGGCGCTGGACGCCGCGCGGTACTACTTCGAGAAGACCGGCCGCCGGGTCTCGATCGAGTACGCGCTCATCAAGGACATGAACGACCACGCGTGGCGCGCCGACCTGCTCGCCGAGAAGCTCAACGCGCGCGGTCGGGGCTGGGTCCACGTGAACCCGATTCCCCTGAACCCGACGCCGGGGTCCATCTGGACGTCGTCGGAGCCCGAGGTGATGAGTGAGTTCATCCGGCGGCTCGAGGTCGCGGGGATTCCCACGACCCTCCGCGACACCCGCGGCAAGGAGATCGACGGTGCCTGCGGGCAGCTCGCCGCCGCGGAATAGGGTCTCCATTCGGCTTCGCCGAGTCGACCGGCGTTGGGCTTCGCCGAGTCGATCAGCGCGGCGCGCGCGACCGCTCAGGCCCGCTCCGCCGCCATCAGGATGATGTAAGCCGCATCGCGCAAGTCGTGGGCGACGCCGTTGGATGCCTGCGAGTGCACGAGCACGGTGCCGAAGCCGAGCCGCGTCGCCCCCTCGATGTCGGCCTCGAGGTTGTCGCCCACCATCCACACCGGTGCTGTCGGCTCGGGCTCGCCCAGCGCCCGCAGGGCGATGCGGAAGATCTCGGGGTGCCCTTTCTCGTAGCCCACCTCGGCGCTCGAGATGATGGCATCGAAGTACGACGCGATGCCGAGCCCGGCCACGATCCGGCGCAGCTCGGGCACGGCGTTGCTGACGATCGCCAGCCGCCAGCCCTCCTCCTGCAGCGCCTCCAATGCGTCGGTGGTCTCGGGGAACAGCTCCCACTCGGCCGGGTCTGAGAAGCGCGGGCGCACGGCAGCCACCGCCTGCTCGGCGATCTCGGCATCGACGCCGGCGTAGACGCACGACATCAGCAGCACGGGCTCGAGCCGGCCCCACCACGCGTCGGGGTCGCCGTTCAGCTCGGGGTGGGGCTCATCGGGGTGGTGCCAGGGGAAGCCGCCCTCGAGCCCGGCCCACAGGTCGGACGCGGTGACGGGCGTCTGCGGGTCGTGCGCCCGCACGACGTCGAGCAGGATGCGACCGAAGC
The DNA here is from genome assembly GCF_057512245.1 of Gryllotalpicola sp. CP2-P1. NCBI lineage: Bacteria > Bacillati > Actinomycetota > Actinomycetes > Micrococcales > Microbacteriaceae > Gryllotalpicola > Gryllotalpicola sp. CP2-P1. Next base: position 68 of record NZ_JBLRDT010000018.1, on the reverse strand, counting down.
TGATCCAGGGTCGCCTCGCGAGCGTGCCGTCGAAGTCGAACAGGACGATCCCCGCCATGGGCCGACTG
>NZ_JBLRDT010000178.1:0-5107 GCF_057512245.1 Gryllotalpicola sp. CP2-P1 | reverse complement strand
CGGCGGCCCCACCCACGCCGCCACCGGCAGGTCGTCGAATCCGATCACCGAGAGCGCGTCGGGAATGACGACGCCCGCGGCGCGGGCCGCCTCGTAGACGCCGAGCGCCTGCAGGTCGCTCTCGGCGAAGATGGCCGTCGGCGGCTCGGGCAGCGACAGCAGCGCCGTGCCGTGCTCGACGCCGCTCTCGAGCGTGAAGTCGCCCACGCGCACGTACTCGGGTGGCACGGCCACCCCGGCGGCATCCAGCGCCGAGCGGAATCCGGACAGGCGGGCGCGCGACATCAGCATGTCTGAGGGCCCCGCGATCACCGCGACCCGCGTGTGACCGAGCTCGAGCAGGTGCCGGGCGGCGAGGGTGCCGCCCGACCAGTTCGCGGCGCCGATCGCGGGCACGTCGGGCGGCGGGTCACCCGCAGGGTCGATGATCACGAAGGGGATGTTCCGCACGCGCAGCTGCTGACGCGAGTCCTCTGGCAGGCCAGACAGAACGAGCACCACGCCGACCGGCCGGCGCTCGAGCGCGCCCTCGATCCAGTCGGGGGCGGGCGCGTGCCGGTCGCCGCTCTCGGTGACGACCACCGACAGCCCGTGCTCGCGGGCGACGCGCTCGACGCCGCGGATGATCTCGAGCGTCCACTCGGTGCCGAGCTGCCCGAATACGACCTCGATGAGCGAGCTCGACTGCGCGGTGCCGCGGCGGTTGTAGCCGTGCTCGTGCAAGAGCGCCTCGATGCGGGCGCGCGTGAGGTCGGAGACCCCCGCGCGCCCGTTCAAGACCTTCGAGACCGTCGACAGCGACACGGCCGCCTCGTCGGCGATGCGCGAGAGCGTCGCGCGGTCGCTGCCCGAATCCGTCATCGGGACAGATCCTACGGCGTGTCCGAGGGGGGGACGGGCGCCGGCCGCTCGACCGTGCTCGTCAGCTCGACGGTGCGCTTCTCGTGCGCGGCCGTGAGGATCGACTCCATGATGTCGAGCACGTGGAAGGCGAGCTCGCCCGAGGCGCGATGCGGCGTGCCCGCGGCGATCGCCGCGGCGAGGTCGGCGAGGCCATAGCCGCGGCCCGCGTCCCGATATCCCGCGGACTCCGGCACGGGCGCCCACTCCCCCGACGCCGCGGTGAACACCTCGACGGGGTCAGAGAAGCGGTTCGGGTCGGGCACCGCGAGCGTCCCCTGCGAGCCGTAGACCTCGAACAGCGGCGAGCGCGTCGCCCACACCTCGAAGCTCACCGTCACGCTCGACGCGACCCCGGAGGCATGCTCGAGCAGCGCCGTGATGTGCGTGTCGACGTCGACCGGCAGCACGGTGCCCGCGTTCGGCCCGGTGGCGATCGTGCGCTCGCGCGCCGAGCGCCGGGCGACGCCCGAGACGCGCACGACGGGGCCGAGCAGGTGCACAAGGCTCGTCAGGTAGTACGGGCCCATGTCGTACAGCGGGCCGCCGCCCGGCTGGTAGTAGAACGCGGGCGCGGGGTGCCAGCGCTCGTGCCCCGGCGCCGACCAGTGCACCGATGCGCCGAGCACCTCGCCGATCGTGCCGTCGTCGACGACCTTGCGCGCGGTCTGGATGCCGGTGCCGAGCACCGTGTCGGGGGCGCTGCCGACGCGCAGCGCCCGACCCTGGGCATCGACGCCGCTCTGAGCGTCGATGAGCGGCTTGGCCTCCGCCGTCGAGAGCCCGAGCGGCTTCTCGGCGAAGACGTGCTTGCCCGCGGCGAGCGCGCGCAGGCCGACCTCCACATGCGCGGCGGGGATGGTGAGGTTGATGACGGCGTCGATGTCGTCCGAGGCCAGCAGCTCGTCGACCGTGCGCGCGACGACGCCCTGCTCGGCGGCCACCTCGGCCGCCCGCGGCTCGTTGAGGTCGGCGACCGCGACGAGCTTCAAGTTCGGCAGCTTCGGCAGGCTCTCGAAGTACTGCTTCGAGATCACGCCGACGCCGATCACGCCGACGCGCAGGACCTCGCTCGAGGCATCCGCGCTCATTCGTGGGCCCCCTCGTTCTCGGAGCCGCGCGCCGCCCACAGCAGGCCGCGCTCGATGATCGTGCGCACGTTGGGGTCGTTCACGACCTCGAGCTTGTGCCCGGGCGCCGAGACGAAGATGCGCCCCTTGCCCCACTGGCGGGTCCAGATCGCGGGCGCGGTGACCGGCCGGTTCCAGGCGTCCCACGGGCGCGCGGCCTGCGTCGTCGTCGCCAGCACGTCGTTGTATTCGTCAGAGAGCACCCAGTACTGCTCGGTGTGCAGCTCGAAGTCCTCGATGCCCTGCGTGATCGGGTGGGTCTTGCCGTACTCGGTGATGTTCACCGTGTAGTCGAGGTAGTTGTCGGACTGCTCGCCGGTGCGTAAGCGAGGCTCGATACCGGCATGGTGGGCGAACTGGCCGCCGATCATGTGCAGATAGTCGGCGTTGTTGCGGTACGAGTCGGCGATGCCGCCGTGCCAGCCCGCGAGCCCGGTGCCGTTCAGCACGGCGCGGCGCAGACCCGCGAACTCGCCGTTCTCGATCGTGTTCATCGTGTTGACCTGCACGATGAGGTCGACCGTGTCGAGGTACGCGTCGTCGGTGTACACCCGCGTGCCCTCAGAGACCCGGACCCGGAAGCCGTGGTCGGTGAGGAACGGGATGAACGAGTCGGTGGTCTCTACCGGCTCGTGGCCGTCCCAGCCGCCGCGGACGATGAGCGCATTGCGCTGCGTCATGCTTGCTTCTCTCTTATATATGGGGTTCGTTGCTAGTTCTTGGTGCTGAACGCGGCGTCGAATGCGGTGGCGGATGCCTCGATCGCATGCTCGCGCACGAAGGCGAGCGCCTCGGGGGCGCCCTTCAGGCGGTCCATTCCGGCGTCCTCCCACTCGACCGAGAGGGGCCCCTCGTAGCCGATCGCGTTGAGCATGCGGAAGGCGTCCTCCCACGGCACGTCGCCGTGGCCCGTGTTGATGAAGTCCCAGCCGCGACGCGGGTCGGCCCACGCGAGGTGCGACGACAGCCGGCCGTTGCGGCCGTTGAGCCGCTTCTTCGTGTCCTTGCAGTGCACGTGGTAGATGCGGTCCTGGAAGTCCCAGAGGAACCCGACGGGGTCGAGGTCCTGCCACACCATGTGCGAGGGGTCCCAGTTGAGACCGAACGACTCGCGGTGGCCGATCGCCTCGAGCGTCGCCTTGGTGGTCCAGTAGTCGTAGGCGATCTCGCTCGGGTGCGGCTCGAGCGCGAACTTCACGCCGACCTCGTCGAAGACGTCGATGATGGGGTTCCAGCGGTCGGCGAAGTCCTGGTAGCCGGCATCCACCAGCTCCTGCGAGGCGGGCGGGAACATCGCGACGTACTTCCAGATCGACGAGCCGGTGAAGCCCGTGACGACCTTGGCGCCGAGGCGCGCGGCGGCGCGCGCGGTGTTCTTGACCTCTTCGGCAGCGCGCTGGCGGATGCCTTCTGCATCGCCGTCGCCCCAGACCGAGTCGGGCAGGATGTCGCGGTGACGCTGGTCGATCGGGTCGTCGCAGACCGCCTGGCCCTTCAGGTGGTTCGAGATCGCGAACACCTTCAGGCCGTTCTTCTCGAGGATGTCGAGGCGGTTCTGCACATAGTCGTCATCGACGGCGGCGCGGTTCGGGTCGAGGTGGTCGCCCCACGAGGCGATCTCGAGGCCGTCGTAGCCCCACTCGCCCGCGAGTCGCGCCACTTCCTCGAACGGCAGGTCGGCCCACTGGCCGGTGAACAGGGTGACAGGTCGTGCCATGGCTCAGCTCTCCTTTGAGGCTCTCGATGATTCCGGAATGCGGTTCAGGCGACGGGGGTCCACACGGCGTTCGCCGCGGCGGAGCGCTCGACGGCATCGAGCACCTGCTGCACCCGCAGCCCGTCGTCGAACGAGGGCCGCGGCTGGCGGCCTTCCGCGATGTCGAACACGAGGTCGCGCACCTGGTGCGAGAACGCGTGCTCGTAGCCGAGGCCGTGACCCGTCGGCCACCACGCGGCCGCATACGGGTGCTCGGGCTCGGTGACGAAGATGCGGCGGAAGCCCTGCTCGCCTGCGGCGTCGGTGCCGTCGTAGAACTCGAGCTCGTTCAGCTTCTCGAGGTCGAAGACGATCGCCCCGCGCGAGCCGAAGATCTCGATCTTGAGGCCGTTCTTGCGCCCCGTGGCGTAGCGCGTCGCCTCGAACGACGCGACCGCGCCGCCCGAGAGCTGCCCCGTGAACCACGCGGCGTCGTCGACCGTGACCTGACCGCGCTCGTCGGAGGCGGTGCCCGAGAGACCGACCGTGCTCTGCCCTTCAGCGGGTTTGGCGAGCAGGGGCCGCTCGGTGACGAAGGTGCGCAGGTGACCCGAGACCTGCTCGACCGACTGGCCCGTGATGAACTGCACGGCGTCGACCGCGTGCGCGCCGATGTCGCCGAGCGAGCCCGAGCCGGCGAGCTTCTTGTCGAGGCGCCAGGTCATGGGGCCGTTCTCGTCGACGAGCCAGTCCTGCAGGTACGCGGCGCGCGCCTGGCGCACCTCGCCGATGCGCCCCGATTGCACCAGGTCGCGCGCGAAGGTGAGCGCGGGCACGCGGCGATACGAGAACCCGACCATCGAGCGGATGCCGCGCGAGGCGGCCTCGCGCGCGGCATCCGCCATCGCCTTCGCCTCGTCGACGGTGTTCGCAAGCGGCTTCTCGCATAGCACGTGCTTCCCTGCCTCGAGCGCGGCGATGGCGATCTCGGCATGGCTGTCGCCGGGCGAGCAGATGTCGACGAGGTCGATGTCGTCGCGTGCGATGACCTCGCGCCAGTCGGTGGAGGCCTCGGCCCAGCCGAGCTTCTCGGCGGCTGCCTGCGTCTTCGCGGCATCGCGCCCGACGATGACCGTCATCTCGACGCCTCGGGGCAGCTCGAAGAACCGGGGCGCGACGCGGAACGCCTGGCTGTGCGCGGCGCCCATGAAGCCGGTGCCGATGAGAGCGACGCGCAGGGGATGGGGTGCAGTCATGGGACTCCTTCGTCTCTCAAGAAAGCTATCGCATTTTGGCACGGTAGTTTTCGCGAATTCGTGCTCGGATCGCCCGCCCTCGCTCAGGTCCGCGGCGGCGGCGCCGTGCTCTCGCGCACGACGAG
>NZ_JBLRDT010000177.1:0-5131 GCF_057512245.1 Gryllotalpicola sp. CP2-P1 | reverse complement strand
GCAGGCATCCGGCAACCCCATGCTCGCTCGCCTCGCGGACGCCGTGGAGTCCGTGCTCGTCGGGCGCACGCAGCACGCGCTCATGCCGAAGGACGCGAACCCCGAGGCGCTGCGGCTGCATCGGGATGTGGCGTTCGCAGTCGCGGGGCGCGACGCGGCGACGGCGGCCGAGGCTGCGGCGCGCATCGTGATCGAGGCCGACGAGGCGGTCCAGGGGCTGTAGCCACATCGAGCGACGGGCACGCCGGCCCTGTCAACCCCGTGGCGCCAGCACAGCGGGAGGAAAACGATGACCGCATGAGTGACGAAGAGAACCTCGAGCACGAGAACGCCGAGCACGAGAACGTCGAGCACGAGAGCAAGCTGAGCGACCTGGCCGACGCCGGGCACATCTTCGACCAGACCAACGGGGTGGTCGATGGCCTGGAGGGCGACGCAGACACGCCCGAGCAGGTCGAGAAGAGAACGGGCAACGGCTCGGCCACCGGCGTTGCGGCCGTACCGGTGCCCGGCACCCAGATGCCCGGCGCTGCCATCCCCGTGAGAACCGATCGCGACGCCGAGAACGGCTGACCTCTTTCAGGCTCGTTTCAGGCTCGCGCAGTCCGGCCGCCGACGGCCGAAGCGAACAGCACGCCGACCGCACAGAGCAGCAGCGGAAGGGTGAGCGCGAGGTTGATGCCGACGGCCCCCGCTATCCAGCCGATGAGCGCGGGGCCGGCGAGCATGCCCGCATAGCCGACGGTCACGACCCGCGAGAGCATGATCGCGGCGCGCGGGCCGGTGACGAGATTGCCCGCCGCCGTGAATATCTGCGGAACGATGCCCGAGAGACCAATGCCGAAGAGCACCCAGCCGGCGAGCGTGACGGGGTAGATCGGCGAGGCGACGACGAGCAGGAGTCCGGCCGCCGCGACGCCCGCGCCCCACCGCACGATCCGGCGCGGCCCCAGCCGCTGCGAGACGCGGTCGGCCGCCAGCCGGCCGATCGTCATGGCGATCGCGAACGCCACGTAGGCGAGGGATGCCGCAGCCGGGCTCTGCCGCAGGTGCTGCACCGCATGCACCGAGCTCCAGTCATTGACCGTCCCTTCGGCGAGCATGAAGGCGAAGGCGAGGACGGCGAGCAGGGCGGCACGGCGCGCGAGCTGCCGCCGCGGCATCCCGGCGCCGTCGAGCTCGCGCGGGCTGCGATCGTCGTGCGACGGTGCGGCCAGAGGCCGGAGGAAGGGCGCGCATGCCGCCGCGCCCAGCAGCACGACCGCGGCGGCAGGAAGGAGCGCCGCAGGAACAGAACCTCCGAGGAGGTTCACGACCCCACCGAAACCGCTGCCGACAGCGCCGCCGATCGAGAAGGTCGCGTGGAATGCGGACATGATGGGCCGGCGGTATGCCCGCTCGACCTCGACCGCCTGATCGTTCATCGCCACATCGATGCAGCCGTTTCCGAGCCCCAGCACTACTAGTCCGACGCCCAGCGCAAGGGGCGTCGCGGCGGCGCTCAGCACGACGGCCCCGGCCGCCAGCAGCAGCGCGCCCAGCACCACAGCCGCGCGGCTGCCGACGCGCGCGGCGAGGTAGCCGGTCGACTGCATTCCGGCCACCGAACCGGCGCCCATGAGCAGCAGCAGGCTGCCGAGCGCGGCGTTGCCGATGCCCGTCTCTCTCGCGACGGTCGGGATCTGCACCACCCAGACCGCGAGCACGAAGCCGTTGATGAAGAACGCCCCGAAAACGGCGGCGCGAGCGCGCCGAAGACGAGCAGTCGAGTGGGCGGGGCCAGCGGGCGCAGCGGCGCCAGTGTCAAGCGTCATGATCGTTCGATCATAGCTAATGATCATTCGAAATTGCACTAGAGTGGATTCGTGCAGGCATCCGAGCGTCGTGCGCGCATTCTCGCGGCCCTGGCAGAGCGCGGCCGCGTCGACGTCGAGCAGCTCGCGCTCGAATTCGAGACCTCCGAGATCACGGTCCGCCGCGATCTCGAGCGGCTCGCGGAGGAGGGCGCGCTGCGGCGCGTTCGCGGCGGGGCGGTCTCGTCGAACCTGCGGGGCGAGGGCATCCCGTTCTCCGCGCGGCTCGAGCAGGGCGACCGCACCCTCAAGCAGCGCTTGGCGACCGCCGTGGCAACGCTGATCAGCGATGGCGAAGCCGTCATCGTCGACAGCGGCACGACGGGGACCGCCACGGCGCACGCTCTGGCATCGCGGCGCGTCACGGTGCTGCCCATGTCTGTGCAGGGCATCGCGGCCTTAGCCGGCAGCACCACGGTGTCGCTTCTCACACCCGCCGGGTCCGTGCGCCCCTCGGAAGGATCGATCGTCGGCCCGCTGATCGACCAGACGCTGCGCGAACTGCGCTTCGACACCGCCGTGCTGACCTGCTGCGGCGCCGACCCGCGCACCGGCGTCAGCGCATACGACATCACCGACGCCGCAGCGAAGAAGGCTATCGTCGGGGCGGCCAGGCGGACGATCCTGTTCGCAGAGAGCTCCAAGTTCGCGCGATCCGCGATGGCGACCGTCTGCACTTTCGACGCCGTCGACATCGTGGTCACCGACGCTGGCCTCCCCGACGAGGTACGCGCCGCCCTGACCGAAGCCGACGTGACAGTCGTCATCGCCTGACGACTGCAGCCTGACGCCCGCCCCGTCGCCCTCGCACAGACGAGAAAACCCCCGGAACCGCGTGATTCCGGGGGCATTGGTAGCTGAGGCGGGACTCGAACCCGCGACCTCACGATTATGAGTCGTGCGCTCTCACCAACTGAGCTACTCAGCCAAGAAATGAGAAGAGCCTTCGGCGGGGCGCAGCCCTACAAAAAGCAGAGCCCCGAGTCAGGATTGAACTGACGACCCCTTCCTTACCATGGAAGTGCTCTACCACTGAGCTATCGGGGCGTTCGCCGGTCGCTGTCGAAGGAACAGACGCTCTGGCAACCTGCAAGAGCATAACAGAGCGACCTTGTCGCGATGAAATCGTGCTGGCCTGGGCGGGGCAGGTTTCACGAGGCCGGCGCGCCCCTTGCACGCGCGATCGAGAGCCAACGAGCGCGAGCGAGCCGGATGCCCGCGCGAGACGCGCGCGGCAACCCCTCGGCAAGCCGCACTTCGCTCGATAGCGTGGCGCTATGGCTTCAGAGTGGTGGCGCAGCGCAGTGATCTACCAGGTGTACCCGCGGTCGTTCGCGGACTCGAACGGCGACGGGATCGGAGACCTGCCCGGCATCACGAGCCGCCTCGAGAAGATCGCCGAGCTCGGTGCCGACGCCGTCTGGCTGTCGCCCTTCCAGCCCTCCCCGCAGAACGACGCCGGCTACGACGTCGCCGACTACGTCGGCGTCGCGCCGCTGTTCGGCACCCTCGAGGACTTCGACGCCCTGCTCGCGCGCGCTCACCAGCTCACCCTCAAGGTCATCATCGACCTCGTGCCGAACCACACCTCGAGCGAGCACGAGTGGTTCAAGGCCGCCCTCGCCGCCGGCCCCGGCTCACCCGAGCGCGAGCGCTACCTGTTCCGCGACGGCAGGGGGCACGGCGGCAACGAGCCGCCCAACAACTGGCAGTCGGTCTTCGGCGGCGGCGCCTGGACCCGCGTGACCGAGGCCGACGGGACCCCCGGCCAGTGGTACCTGCACCTCTTCGACGTCACTCAGCCCGACCTCAACTGGCGCTCCCCCGTCGTGCGCGAGTCCTTCCGCGACATCCTGCGATTCTGGCTCGATCGCGGCGTCGACGGCTTCCGTGTCGACGTGGCGCACGGGCTCATCAAGGCCGAGGGCCTGCCCGACTACACGCCGCCGAAGCCGCGCTCGATGGGCGGCGGCCACACGGGTGCCGAGGACGTCGAGGACAAGCCGGAGACCGCGCCCTACTGGGGCCAGGACGGCGTGCACGAGATCTTCCGCGAATGGCACCAGGTGCTCGCCGAGTACGACGGCGACCGCGCGCTCTGCGGCGAGGCATGGGTCGAGCCGCTCTCGAAGCTTGCGCAGTGGGTGCGCCCCGATGAGATGCAGCAGACCTTCAACTTCAGCTACCTGCTCACCGAGTGGCAGGCCGAGGCGCAGCGCGAGGTCATCACCGAGTCGCTCGAGGCGTTCGAGTCCGTCGGCGCGCCGGCGACCTGGGTGCTCTCCAACCACGACGTGCTGCGGCACACGACGCGCCTCGCGCTCTCGTTCGAGAGCCCGCAGGGTGCCGGCGTCGGCCCGCGGGACATCCCGAATCTGCCCGAGCGCCACTTCGCCCTGCGCCGGGGCCGCGCCGCGACCGCGCTCATGCTCGCGCTGCCCGGCTCCGCCTATCTCTATCAGGGCGAGGAGCTCGGCCTGCCCGAGGTCGCCGACCTGCCCGACGACGCCCGCCAGGACCCCACCTGGTTCCGCACGGGCGGCGAGCGCTATGGGCGTGACGGATGCCGCGTGCCGATCCCGTGGGAGGCCGAGGCACCCGCGTACGGGTTCTCGCCGTCGGGCGCCTCGTGGCTGCCGCAGCCGCCCGAGTGGGCCGAGCTGGCGCGCGACGAGCAGGAAACCGACCCCGGCTCGACGCTCGCGATGTATCACGAGCTGCTCAACCTGCGCCGCGAGCACGCCCTCGGCGAGGGCTCGCTCGAGTTCCTCGAGGGCTACGGCGAAGACGTCGTGGCGTTCCGGAATCAGGACGTCACGGTGATCTCGAACCTCGGCGGGTGGGACTTCTATCTGCCCGACGGCCGCGTCATCGGGGCGAGCGCCCCGGTCGGGCGGAACCTGCCGCCGGACACGACGGTGTGGATGGTCACCGAGTGACCGGGGTGCCGTCGAGCGTGTAGCGCACGCCGTACTCCGCGATCACGCGGCGCGTGCCCGACGGCACCTGCAGGCGGCGCGGGCTGAAGCTGTGGATCGGGAAGACCACCGGCGGCGCGACGCGCTCGACCATGGCGTGCAGATCGTCGGCGGTCGCGTGGCCGCTCGAGCCCGCGAACCGCAGCTCGACGCCGAGCCGGGCGAGCCACGCGGTGAACGGCCGCCACCAGGTGTCGAAGTCGCCGAGGGGCTGCCCGTTCGAGTGCAGCAGCACGTCGCCTGGGTGCAGCGGCAGATCGAGCAGGCTCGGCAGGTCGTGCGGGTCGGGCATCACGACGA
>NZ_JBLRDT010000176.1:0-5135 GCF_057512245.1 Gryllotalpicola sp. CP2-P1 | reverse complement strand
GGAACGGCCGCCGAGCGGCCGGCGGGCTGCGTCAGGGTGTCGTCGTCGCTGACGGGGCTCTGGCCCGGGTTGTGCTGGTCGCCCGCGCCGATGATGGCGTCGAAGTCGAGCCCGGCCGCCGGGGCGGGCGGCGCTGAGGGCGGCGCGGAGGGGGCGGGCGAGACCGGGCTCAGCGCCTCGGTGTACCCGTCGGCAGAGACCCGCACCTCCTGCGTGCCGAGGCTGTCGCGCGCGATCAGGCGAACGGGCCGGTCGAGCCGCTGGGCGACCCCCGCGACGGCCCGGATGATGTCACGACGCACGCCGTCCTCGGTGCGGCCCTCGATCGTGGTGATCGAGCCGTCGACCGAGATCTGGCCGATGTACGGCCCTTCGGCGCTGCGCACCACGGTGGCTTCGATGTGAGGAGTGTGGGTCATGGGGGTGGTGTCCGTCACGGGTTCCCTCCGCTGATCATGGCTGCAGAGCGTCGGGTAGCTGCTCTGTGCCCCTAATGGGGGTAGATACTACCGAACACCTTTGGGGAACCGTCAAACGGAAGAGGCCGCCCCGAAGGGCGGCCTCCCTGTCGAACGGCTCAGGCGACGCGCGTCTCGGGCGACTGCGTGAGCGTCGGGTCCGTCTCGGTGAAGCCCCCGAGCGCCTCGTCGATCTTGGCGAGAACGGACGCCTCGAGCTTCACGCCGGCTGCGGCGGCGTTCGAGGCGATCTGCTCGGGGCGGCTCGCGCCCACGATCGCTCCGGCGACGTTCGGGTTCTGCAGCACCCACGCCACGGCGAGCTGAGCCTGCGTGAGGCCGAGCTCGTCTGCGATCGGCTTGAGGCTCTGCACGGCGGTCAGCAGGTCGTCGCGCATCCACCGGGCGATCATGTTCTTGCCGCCCTTCTCATCGGTCGCGCGGCTGCCCTCGGGCGCCGGCTGCCCGGGCAGGTACTTGCCCGTGAGCACGCCCTGCGCGATGGGCGAGAACACGATCTGCGAGAGGCCGAGCTCTTCGGAGGTGGGCACGACCTCCTGCTCGATGACGCGCCACAGCATGTTGTACTGCGGCTGGTTCGAGATGAGCTGGAACCCCAGCTCCTTCGCGAGCTTGTGGCCCGCGCGGATCTGGTCGGCATTCCACTCGCTCACGCCGATGTACAGCGCCTTGCCCTGTCGCACGATGTCGGCGAAGGCCTGCATCGTCTCTTCGATGGGCGTCTCGTAGTCGAAGCGGTGCGCCTGGTAGAGGTCGACGTAGTCGGTGCCGAGGCGCGTGAGCGAGCCGTTGATCGACTCCATGATGTGCTTGCGCGAGAGACCGGTGTCGTTCTTGCCGCCGGGGCCGGTCGGCCAGTACACCTTCGTGAAGATCTCGAGGCTCTCACGACGCTCGCCCTTGAGCGCGTCGCCGAGCACGACCTCGGCCGCCGTGTTCGCATAGGCGTCGGCCGTGTCGAAGCTCGAGATGCCGGCGTCGAGCGCGGCGTGGATGGTCGCGTTGGCCGCGTCGTTCTCGACCTGCGAAGCGTGGGTGAGCCAGTTGCCGTAGATGATCTCGGAGATCTTGAGACCCGAGTTGCCGAGGTATCTGAATTCCATGGCCCCAGCCTAGGCAGATTCATCGAATCGTTTCGACCCGCCCGGTTATCAGTTGCCCGAGAGAAGATGGACGACGTGGGCAAGACGGATGGAAGCGACCGCCAGGTGACGGTCGGGCCGGTGGACGACACCGGCGCCCACATCCTGCACGTCGACATGGACGCCTTCTATGCGTCGGTGGAGGTGCTCGACCGGCCCGAGCTCGCGGGCAAGCCGCTCATCGTCGGTCATGCGAGCGGGCGGTCGGTCGTCTCGAGCGCTTCATATGAGGCTCGCCGGTTCGGCGTGCGCTCGGCGATGCCCGTCGCGCAGGCGCTGAGGCTGTGCCCGGATGCCATCACCGTCGACCCTCGCATGGAGCGGTATGCCGAGCTGTCCCGCCAGGTCATGCAGATCTTCCGGCGGGCGACCCCGCTCGTCGAGCCGGTCTCGATCGACGAGGCCTTCCTCGACGTCGCCGGCGCGCGCAAGCTCCTCGGCAGCCCCGCGCACATCGCGGCTCAGCTGCGCGAATGGGTGCGCCGCGAGACGGGGCTGCCGGCATCGGTCGGAGTCGCCGGAACCAAGTTCGTCGCCAAGCTCGCCTCGGGCCGGGCCAAGCCCGACGGCCTGCTCGTCGTGCCGGTCGCGCAGACCCTCGACTTCCTGCACCCGCTGCCCGTCGGTGCGCTGTGGGGCGTGGGCCCGTCGACGCAGACCGCGCTCGCGGGCCTCGGGCTGCGTACCGTCGCCGACATCGCGGCCGCGCCGGTCGAGCTGCTCGAGAAGCGGCTCGGGGTCGGCGGCAGGCGCCTGTGGCAGCTGTCGAACGGCATCGACGTGCGCGAGGTCGAGACGACCCGCCTCGAGAAGTCGATCGGCCATGAGGAGACCTTCGAGTTCGACGTCACCGACCCCGCGGTGCTGCGGCGCGAGCTGCTGCGGCTCGCCTCGCGTGCTGCCGAGCGGCTGCGCCAGGCATCCGTCGCCGGGCGCACGGTGAGCCTCAAGCTGCGCTTCGCCGACTTCCGCACCATCTCGCGCTCGCGCACGCTGCCCGAGCCCACCTCGGTCGGCCGCCGCATCTATGAGGAGGCGGTGGCGCTGCTCGACGAGGCCTGGCGGGAGCGCGCGCCGGTGCGGCTGATCGGCGTGCGGGTCGAGCAGCTCGAGCCGGATGCCGGCCAGCCGGCCCTGTGGGACCCCGACGAGGACTGGCGCGAGACCGAGCGGGCCGTCGACGGCATCGCGGCGAAGTTCGGCGCGGGGGTGCTCGGACCCGCGGCGCTGCTCGGCACGAAGCCGCGGCGCGTCGGCGAGAGCGATCACTACCGCGGCTAGTTCAGGCCGACCTCGATCGGGCGGTGATCGCTGCCGTTCGCGGGCAGCACGACGCTCGAGACGACGCCGAGGCCGCGTTCGAGCAGGTGGTCGACGCGGGCGACGGGCAGCCGTGCGGGCCACGTGAAGCCGAGGCCCCACTGGCTCGTGCGCGGCTCGCTCACGGTGTCGAGCAGCTGGCGGAAGGCGCGGTCGGTGGACGCCGCGTTGAAGTCCCCGACGGCGATGAGCCGCGTCGAGTCGTCGGCGCGCAGGGTGGCCGCGAGGGTGCGCAGCATCTCGTCGCGCTGAGTGAACTGCCCCGGCCTCAGCGACGCCGCGTGCAGGGCGTAGACCCGCACCGAACCCTCATCGGTCTGCACGTCGACGCTGAGCGCCCGCTTCCAGCCGAGGCCCAACGTGAGCGAGTGGCCGTTCGAGAGCGGCAGCTCGCTCCACACTCCGACGGTGCCCACGATGTAGTGGTGCGGGTAGGCGCCGGCCAGCGTGGTCAGCGCCGCCTGCGTCGACGTGTCGGTGAGCTCCTGAAGCGCGATGACCTGCGGGTGCCGTGCGGCGATGGAGGCCACGGTCGCGCCGGGGTCGGCGTTGTCGGCATCCACGTTCTCGCTGATGATGCTGAGGTTCGCGTCGCCCTCGCCATGATGCGGCGTCAGCTGGGGGACGAAGAGCGCCGCCCACACGACCGCCGCCACGAGTGCTCCGATTCCCGCGAATGCCGATCGCCGGGCCGCCGCGATGATCGCGAGCAGGACGATGAGGATGCCGAACCACGGCAGCACCGACTCGATGAGGCCCATGACTCCGCCGCGGTCGGGGATCGCCCCGTGCCAGAGCAGGAGCGCCGCGACGGCGAGCGCGACGACGCCGAGAACGGCGTCGGCGACCATGCGGCTCAGGCGTCGGGCGGGCATCGGTCGATCTTCCCATGCGAGTGAGGCGGCGTCTGAGAAGACCCTGGCACCGCGGCGGGGCGCCGCGTAGCGTGGCACGCATGAGCAGCGTTGCGGAGAGAATCGGTGAACTGATCAAGGGCTTCGGCCTGTCGACCGTGTACGGCGAGGCGACCGAGCTGAACGGGGTCCACATCATGCCCGTCGCGCTGTCGTATCACGCGTTCGGTGCGGGCGAGGGCCACGGCAGCGGCGAGCGCCCGGGGGAGTCCGCGCTGAACGGCGAGGGGGAAGGCAGCGGGGGCGGCGGAGTCGCTCTGAGCGTTCCGTTCGGCGCCTACGTCCGCGACATCCGCGGGCTGCGCTTCGAGCCCAACATCGTCACGCTGATCGCCGTTGCGACTCCTCTGGTCTGGGTCGCCGGCGGCGTGCTCAAAGGCCTGGCGCGCGCACGCACGAAGCGCCGTTAGCGTCGAGCGGCCCGGCGCTCGGCGCGCCGCTTCTCGTCCCGGCGACGCCGCCAGATCAGAACCCGCAGCAGCACGATGAACGCGATCGCGAGCGCGATCACGGGTGCGAACGGGGTCATGCGGCTCAGTCTATGATTGGGGCCTGTACACGGGAGTCCGGTGAGCCGGGCTGAGAGGAAGGTTCTCAACCTTCGACCGTCGAACCTGATCCGGGTCATGCCGGCGCAGGGAGGCAGACATTCTCATTTCCCGTGCCCTCGTTTCTTCAGGGAAAGGGATCAACGAGTGCACGCAACAATCGATTCGCTGACGGATGCCGCGCCGAAGCGCGCCAGGTCGCTGAAGTGGCGCCCCGTCGACATCGTCATCGCCGCGGTTCTGGCCGTCGCCGCCGGAGTGGTGTTCTGGGTGTGGGACCTCGTGTCCAACCCCGTCGGGGCGCCGCTCGAGGCCGCTCTTCCCGGGATGCAGGGCCTCATCAACGGCCCATGGCTGTTCGCCGGCGTGCTGGTGGGCCTGATCGTGCGGAAGCCGGGCGCCGCGCTGTTCGGCGAGCTGGTCGCCGCCAGCGTGTCGGCCCTGCTCGGCACGGTGTGGGGCCCGCTGACCCTGCTGTCCGGTCTTGCGCAGGGACTCGGCGTCGAGGTCGTGTTCGCGATCCTGCTGTACCGCCGCTGGGGGCTCGGGGCGGCCCTGCTCGGCGGCCTCGGAGCCGGTGTCGGCGAGTCGGTCCTCGACCTCACGGTCTGGTACCCGGGCGCGAAGCCGCTGTTCGCCCTGCTCTATGCGTCGACGACGATCGTCTCGGGCATCGTCATCGCCGGCCTCGGCTCGTGGCTGCTGGTCAAGGCGCTCGCCAAGACGGGTGCG
>NZ_JBLRDT010000175.1:0-5138 GCF_057512245.1 Gryllotalpicola sp. CP2-P1 | reverse complement strand
TGACCGGTGCCGACGCGCGGAACCGCCGCGAGCAGCGCCTGCGTGTAGGGATGCTGGGGGTCGGCGAACAGCGCGTGCGCATCGGCCCGCTCGACGATCTCGCCCTGGTACATGACGGCGACACGATCGGCGAGGTCGGCGACGACGCCCATGTTGTGCGTGATGAGCACGATCGACGAGCCGTATTCGTCGCGGCACCACCGCAGCAGGTCGAGGATCTCGGCCTGCACCGTGACATCGAGCGCCGTGGTGGGCTCGTCGGCGATGATCAGGCTCGGGTTGAGCACGAGCGCCATGGCGATGACGATGCGCTGCTTCTGGCCGCCCGAGAACTCGTGCGGGTAGTAGTCGATGCGCTTTTCCGGCTCGGGGATGCCGACGCGGCGCAGGATCTCGATGGCGCGCTCGCGCGCCTGCTTCCTCGAGACCTTGCCGTGTGCGCGCAGGCCTTCCGCGATCTGCCACCAGATCGGATACACCGGGTTGAGCGCCGTCGACGGCTCCTGGAAGACCATCGCCGCGTCGCGGCCCCGGATCGCCCGCAAGCCGCGGGTGTCGAGCCGGGCGACGTCGACGCCGAGCTCGGAGTCACGCCCGCGCAGCACGACGGCACCGCCCGTGGTCGCCGTCTCGGGCAGCATGCCGAGGATCGTCTTCGCGGTCACCGACTTGCCGGAGCCCGACTCGCCGACGACCGCGAGGATCTCGCGCGGCCCGACCGAGAGGCTGACGCCGCGCACGGCGGCCACCGAGCCGGCATCCGTCGCGAACCGGACCGTCAGGTCCGTGATGTCGACCACATTGCTCACAGCACGACCTCCTCGACATCGGCTTCCGTGACTTCGGCGGCGGCTCCGCGGCGGCGCAGCCGCGGGTCGGCGAGGTCGTTGAGGCTTTCGCCCATGAGCGAGATGCCGAGCGCGAGCACCACGATCGCGAGCCCCGGGAACAGCGCGGTCCACCAGATGCCGCTCGTCACGTCGGAGAGCGCCTTCTGCAGGTCGTAGCCCCACTCTGCGGCGCTCGACGGCTCGATGCCGAAGCCGAGGAAGCCGAGGCCCGCGAGCGTCTCGAAGGCGTCCGTCGCGTTCAGCGTGATGATGAGCGGCAGCGTGCGGATCGAGTTGCGCAGAACGTGGCGGAAGATGATGCGCAGGTCGCCTGCGCCGATCACACGGGCGGATTCCACATAGGACTCGACCTTCACGCGCACGACCTCGGCGCGCACGACGCGGAAGTACTGCGGGATATAGACGACCGTGATCGAGAACGCGGCCGAGAACACCCCCGACCAGAAGTTCGACGAGCCGCCCGAGATCGCGATCGAGATGACGATGGCGAGCAGCAGGGTGGGGAACGCGTAGATGGCGTCGCAGATGACGACCAGCACTCGGTCGATCGGGCCGCCGAAATAGCCGGAGAACAGGCCGAGCAGCACGCCGATGATGAGCGACAGGATGATCGCGATGATGATCGCGACGATCGCCGTGCGCGCACCGAAGATCGTGCGGCTCAGCACGTCGTAGCCGCCGACGGTGGTGCCCCACAGGTGGGCGCCGCTCGGCGCCTGCTGCGAGCCGAAGTTCCCGTGCGCGTCCTTCAGCTGGCCGTACGAATACGGCGCGATGAGCGGCGCGAAGATCGCCACGAGCACGTAGACACCCGTGATGACGACACCGGTGAGCAGCATGAAGCGCTGCACGCCGACGCTCTGGCGCAGCTGCGCGACGACGGGGACGCGGCTGAGGAGCGAGCGCTTCATCTCAGTACCTCACTCTCGGGTCGATGAGGGCGGCGATGATGTCGACGACGAAGTTGACCACCGCCACGATCACGGCGAGCAGGGCGACGATGCCCTGCACGGCCACGAAGTCTCGCGCCTCCAGGTACTGATTCAGCTCGAAGCCGAGGCCCTTCCACTCGAAGGTCGTCTCGGTGAGCACCGCCCCGCCGAGCAGCATCGCGATCTGCAGGCCGATCACGGTGATGATCGGGATGAGTGCGGGCTTGTACGCGTGCCGCGTGATGAGGCGGTACTCGCGCACGCCGCGGGAACGTGCGGCATCCACGTACTGCGTGTTGAACGTGCCGATGACGTTCGTGCGCACAAGGCGCAGGAAGACGCCCGCCGTGAGCAGGCCGAGCGCGATGCCCGGAAGCACCGCGTGCTTCAGCACGTCGGGCACGGCATCCGGGTCGCCTGTGCGGAACGCGTCGATCAGGTAGATGCCCGTGGGGTGCGGCAGGGTCTGGATCTCGAGCTCGGTGTTCGTGTCTGCGCGGCCTGCCACCGGCAGCCAGCCGAGGCCGATCGAGAACGTGAGCTGCAGCAGCAGGCCCGAGAAGAACACGGGGGTCGCGTAGAACAGGATCGAGAGCACGCGCAGCACGGCGTCGCCCCACCTGTCGCGCAGATAAGCGGCGAGCATGCCGAGCGGGATGCCGACGATGAACGCCACGATGAGGGCGTAGAACGCGAGCTCCAGCGTCGCGCCGCCGTAGGTCAGCAGAATCGTCGTGACCTTCTGGTGGTCGCTGAACGTCGTGCCGAAGTCGCCGTGGGCGATCTGGCCGAGGTACTGGAAGTACTGGAGGATCAGCGGGCGGTCGTAGCCCGCCTCGTGGATGCGCTTCGCGAGCTCGGCCGGTGGCAGCCGGCCGCCCTGCGCCGCGGTGATCGGGTCGCCGGTCGAGCGCATCAGGAAGAAGACGACCGTCACGAGGATGAAGATCGTCGGGAAGATCAGCAGGAAGCGCACGACGATGTAGCGCAGCAGTCCGCCGCCGCCGCGCAGGGCGGCGCCACTCGGCTGGGCGGGTGCCGGCGCGAGCGGCGAGGGAACGGTCTCGGGGGACGTCGTCATAGACGCGGATCCTTCCGTGGGCATCCGAGGACGCGCGTGCAACGGGGGCGGCCAGACGGCCGCCCCCGAGCACAGGCTACTTACTTGCTGATGTTCGCGTAGCGGAACTTGTAGGACGAGTCGAGCGTGGTGCCGTTCACGTCCTTGCCGACCACGGCCACCGAGGCGCCCTGCAGGAGGGGCAGCGTCGAGAGGTCCTTCGCGACGGTCTCCTGGATCTGCTCGATCACCTTGGTGCGGTCAGCCTTGTCGGTGTCGCCGACCTCCTTCGCGAGGAGCGCCTGCACCTCCGGGCTGTCGTAGTGGTTCGACAGGAAGTTGTTCTTCGCGAAGAACGGCGTCAGGTAGTCGTCGGCGTCCGAGTAGTCGGGGAACCAGCCGAGCTGGTACTCCGGGTAGACGTCGGCAACGCGGTCCTTCGAGTACTGCACGTACTCGGTCTGCTGCAGCTTGACGTTGAACAGGCCGCCGTTCTCGAGCTGGCTCTTGATGAGGCCGTACTCGTCGCCCGACGAGGGACCGTAGTGGTCGCCCGTGTACTGCAGGTTCAGGGTCACCGGCGAGGTGATGCCGGCGGCCTTGAGCGCGGCCTTCGCCTTGTCGAGGCTGGGGCCGCCGTCGCCGTCGCCGTAGAGCGACTTGAGAGCCGGGGTGGCACCCGTCAGGCCGTCGGGAACGTAGCTGTACAGCGGGGTGTAGGTGCCCTTGTAGACCTGCTTCGAGATGGCCTCGCGGTCGATCAGGTCGGCCGCGGCCTGGCGCACGGCGAGAGCCTTCTTCGGGTCGGCGTCGGAGGTCTTAGCGCCGAACGGCATCGTGTTGAAGTTGAACACGATGTAGCGGATCTCGCCGCCGGGGCCGTCGATGACCTTGACCTTGTTGTTCGACTTGAGACTCGAGATGTCGGTGGCCGACAGCGAGCGGTAGGCCACGTCGATCGCGTTCGACTGGATGTCGAGCTTGAGGTTGTCGGAGCTGGCGTAGTACTTGACGTTGACGGTCGGGGTCTTCGCCGCGCCGTTGAGGCCCTTGTAGCCCGCGAACGCCTTGTACTGGATCAGCTGGTTCACCTTGTACGACGAGATGTAGTACTGGCCGGCGAACGCCTCGCCCTTGACGATGGTGTCGTCGGGGGTGACCTTGTCGGCGCTGAAGACCTGCTCGTCGACGATCGGGCCGGCGGGGCTGGTCAGCACCTGCGGGAAGGTCTGGTCGTTCGGCGCCTTGAGGTGGAAGTCGACGGTCGTGTCGTCGGGCGTCGACACCGACGCGAGGTTGCCCAGCAGCGATGCGGGGCCGTTCGGGTCGTTGATCTTGAGCTGCCGGTCGAACGTGAACTTCACGTCGGACGAGGTCAGCTTGTCGCCGTTCTCGAAGGTGAGGCCCGGCTTGAGCTTGACCTCATAGGTGCTCGGGTCGGTGAACTGCGCGCTCTCGGCGATGGAGGGCTTCGGGTCGGGGCTGCCGTTGGGCGTGTCGACGAGGAAGGGGTACACCTGCGTCATGACGGCGAAGGACCCGTTGTCGTACGAGCCGGCCGGGTCGAGCGAGGTGATCTTGTCGGTGGTGCCGATGGTGATGGACTTCGCCGAGGCGCTGCCGCCGCTGCCCCCGTTGTTGCCGGCGCAGCCGGCGAGAACGAGCGCACCGGCCGCAACAGCCGCAACGGACGCGACCATGCGGGCCCGACGAGTCGAGACGGAATTCATGCCGCAGGACTCACTTTCGTGGTGGGGAAATGGGAATGTGGTGCCCCCACCCTACGTGGCCGTGTGTTTCGGTGTCGTTAACCGCAGGCCGACCGGTCACTCCCCCCGCAGGCGCCGGCGCTCGAGCTCGAGCTCGGCCATGGCGCGGCTGATCGCGATGCGCGTGTCGCTGTCGGAGGGGTCGGTGCGCTGCAGCCTGCTCTGCAGCTCGGCTTTGAGCGTGACCATGTCCTTCTCGATGAGCGAGCCGACGATCGCCTTCGCCCACACCTTCGCCGCCTCTTCGCTGCGCTCGGGAACCGGTGAGAGGGCGAGCTGCTCGACGATCGACCGGAACTGCTCCGGCAGGTCGTTGCGGATGCGCGCGAACCAGTCCGCCGCGCCGAAGGCGTCCATGTTGGCCGCGATGGCGCTCTTCACGAGCTCGAGCGTGGGGTTCGAGAAGCGCGCCTGCATGGCCCGGTCGACGAGGTCGCGGCCGACCGCGTCGGGCAGCTGTAGCACGGCCATGAGCGCCTGCCGCTCGGTCGTCGTGATGGGGTCGCGGCCGAGGTCGTTGAGGGTG
>NZ_JBLRDT010000174.1:0-5203 GCF_057512245.1 Gryllotalpicola sp. CP2-P1 | reverse complement strand
AACCACAGCGGCTTGCCCGCGCCCGTCGAGTACGCGTGGCGCGAGATCGCCTGGCGCACGCGCGCGACGTCGCCCTTGATCGGGTTGACCACCGCGGCGACGGTGTTCACAGCGGGAGCCGCGTCGCTCGCGCGCGCGAGTTCGGGCGCTGGGTCGCTCATTGGATCAAGGTACCCCGCCGATCGCGCGCGATCACGCGACGTGGCCGCCGTGCGCCCCGCCCTAGACTGATCGCGTGATCGACCCCGTTCTGCTGCGCGAGAATCCCGACGTCGTCAGAGCTTCGCAGGTGGCCAGGGGCGAGTCGCCCGACACGGTCGATGCAGCGCTCGCCGCCGACCAGCAGCGCCGCAGCGCCATCGCCGAGTTCGAGTCGCTGCGCGCCGAGCAGAACGCCCACGGCAAGCTCGTCGCGAAGGCGCCCAAAGACGAGAAGCAGGCGCTCGTCGCCCAGGCGCAGCAGCTGGCCGCGCGCGTCAAGGCCGCGCAGGCCGCCGTCACCGAGGCCGAGGCCGCCTTCGAGGCAGCCGTGCGCAAGCTCGGCAACGTCATCGTCGACGGCGTGCCCACCGGCGGCGAGGACGACTACGTCGTCATCAAGACGGTCGGCGAGATCCCGAGCTTCGACTTCGAGCCGCGCGACCACCTCGAGCTCGGCGAGCTGCTCGGCGCGATCGACATGGCGCGCGGCGCCAAGGTCTCCGGCGCGCGCTTCGACTTCCTGCGCGGCATCGGCGCCCGGCTCGAGCTCGCCATCATGAACATGGCGCTCGACAAGGCGCTGGCGAACGGCTTCACGCCGCTCATCACGCCGACCCTGGTCAAGCCCGAGATCATGCAGGGCACCGGATTCCTCGGCGCGCACGCCGACGAGATCTACCGCCTCGAGGCCGACGACCTCTATCTCACCGGCACGAGCGAGGTGGCGCTCGCGGGCTACCACTCCGACGAGATCCTCGACCTCGATTCCGGCCCGCTGCGCTACGCCGGCTGGTCGACCTGCTACCGGCGCGAGGCGGGCTCGGCCGGGAAGGACACCCGCGGAATCATCCGCGTGCACCAGTTCAACAAGCTCGAGATGTTCGTCTACGCGAAGCCGGAGGACGCCGAGGCCGAGCACGCCCGACTGCTCGGCTGGCAGGAGGAGATGATGGCGGCGCTCGAGCTGAGCTACCGCGTCATCGACACCGCAGCCGGCGACCTCGGCTCGAGCGCGGCCCGCAAGTACGACGTCGAGGCGTGGGTGCCCACGCAGGGCACCTACCGCGAGCTGACGTCGACCTCGAACTGCACCACCTTCCAGGCGCGCCGGCTGGGCATCCGCTATCGCCCCGGCGAGGAATCCGGCAGCAAGACGGCCGCGGTCGCGACGCTGAACGGCACGCTCGCGACCACGCGCTGGATCGTCGCGATCCTCGAGACCCACCAGCAGGCCGACGGCTCGGTGCGGGTGCCCGAGGCGCTGCGCCCCTACCTCGGCGGGCTCGAGACGCTCACACCGATCGCATGAGCGACGGGCACCGTCTGCTCATCGGCCTCGACGTCGACGGCACGCTCATCCGCCTCGACGAGACGATCTCCGAGGCGGTCCGCACGCAGGTCCTGCGCATGCAGCAGCTCGGCCACGAGGTGACCCTGGCCACCGGCCGCAGCTGGGAGACCGCGGCGCCGATCCTCGAGCACTTCGGGCTGACCCCGGAATACGTCGTCTGCGCCAACGGCGCGCTCGTGATGCAGCGCGACACGGCCGAGCCGAGCGGGTACCGCCGCGAGTGGGTCGAGACCTTCGACCCGAGCCAGGTGCTGCACACCATCCGCGGGCACCTGCCGCGCGGCAGCTACATGGTCGAAGACGCGACGGGCTTCCGCCGCTACACCGAGGGCATGACCGACTGGGAGCTCAGCAACGCCGAGCAGGTCGACTTCGACGAGCTGGCCGGGTTCCCCGCGAGCCGCGTGGTCGTCGTCGCCCCCGAGCTCGACACCGAGGAGTTCCTCGACATCGTGCGCGGCATGGGTCTCAACAAGGTCTCATACTCGATCGGCTGGACCTCGTGGCTCGACATCGCGCCCATGGGCGTCAACAAGGGCACGGCGCTCGCACGCGTTCGTGAAGAGCTGGGGATTCCCGGCCAGGACGTCCTCGTCGCGGGTGACGGCCGCAACGATCTCGAGATGTTCGAGTGGGCCGTCGCCGGCGGCGGTCGCGCGATCGCCATGGGCCAGGCGCCCGACGAGCTGAAGGCGGTTGCGAGCGAGGTCACGGGAACGGTCGACGACGACGGCCTCGCGAAGGTGCTCGCGACCCTCTGAGCGTGCTCGGGCCGCTCTGAGTGCGCTCGCGCCGCTCGGGCTCAGCCTCTTCCTGAATGCGTTGCCAGGCCTGGTCTGATTAGGTGGAGATCTCGTGCGCCCCGCGCCCCCTTCGCGGTGTGCACCCGCGCGCCCCCGCGCGCCCGACCGATGCCCCCGTCGAGAGGACGTGATGACCGAGCCCACGAACGCACCCCTGCGCCCGCGGCACGGTCGCCCCGGCCGCCCCACCTCGATCGCCCGCCACGGGCGGCTGAAGCGCAGGCATCCGTTCGCCGCGCTCGGGAAGATCCTCGCCGGAATCGGGGTCGTCGCCTCGGTGAGCGCCTTCTCGCTCGCGAGCATGGCGGTCGGCGACGTCGTCACGTCGACGAAGCCCGCCGTGGTGCTCGTGAACCCGACCACGCACAAGGAAGTGACGCAGAAGCAGGGCATCGCAGCTCTGCAGGGGTCCTTCAATGTGCTTCTCGCCGGCTCCGACTCGGGCGACGGCAACGCCGCCTACGGCAAGCGCGGCGAGAACCTCAACGACGTGACGATGCTCATGCACGTCTCGGCCGACCACCAGCACATCACCGTCGTGAGCTTCCCGCGCGACATGCTCGTGCCGATCCCGTCCTGCCCGAACCCCGACGGCGGCAGCTACTCGGCGATGAGCTCGCAGAAGATCAACGTGTCGCTCGAATACGGCGGCCTCGCCTGCACCGTGCTGACGGTCGAGAACCTCACCGGCCTGTCTATCCCGTACGCCGCGGTCATCCAGTTCGACGGCGTCGTCGACATGTCGAACGCCGTCGGCGGAGTGCCGGTGTGTCTTTCCGGCCCGATCGACGACCCGTACACCGGCCTCAACCTGCCCGCAGGCAACAGCACGATCCAGGGCCAGCAGGCGCTCGCGTTCCTGCGCACGCGGCACGGCGTCGGCGACGGCTCCGACCTCGGCCGCATCAGCAACCAGCAGGTGTTCCTGTCATCGCTCGTGCGCACCATCAAGTCGGCCGACACCCTCGGCAACCCGGTGAAGGTGTATTCGCTCGCCAAGGCCGCCGCGTCGAACATGCAGCTGTCGACCTCGCTGTCGAACGTGCAGACCCTGGCGTCGATGGCCGTGGCGCTCAAGGGCGCCGACCTCGCGAACATCGTCTTCGTGCAGTTCCCCACGAACTACGTGCAGGGCGGCGGTGCCGTCGCGCCCGACCCGGTCGGCGAGCAGGCGCTGCTCACGGCGCTGCAGCACGACGAGGCGGTGCAGGTGACCGGGACGACCGGCGTCGGCTCTGTGCAGGACCCGTCGCACGCATCCTCCTCTCCTTCCTCTTCGTCGTCGTCGACGCCCGGCTCGACGCCGACGTCGACCCCCACCTCGACACCGAGCACGACTGCGAGCAGCGGGTCGACGCAGGCATCGGGCTCGGGCGGCAGCACGGTCGCTCTGCCCGATCAGGTGCACGGGCAGTCGGCGAGCGACTACACCTGCTCGCGTCCGTTCGGGAAGTGACCCGCGATTCCCGGGTCTGCGGCCTGGGTAGACTCGACCCGGATGCGTGGCAGAGCGGCCTAATGCGGCGGTCTTGAAAACCGCTGACGAGCAATCGTCCGGGGGTTCAAATCCCTCCGCATCCGCCAGTGCGATCTGACGCGAGACGGCGCGTTCTGCCCCCCGATCAGGGGAAGCATCCGTTACCCCGTTGAAACCCACGGCATCACGGGCACCTATTGACGTGGGACATAATGACCACGGGGCGCCGCCTTCCCGGCGCAGATCTTGTGGGGTGCGAGTGAGCGAGTCGCGGCGTGGGAATGTGTTGCGGCATGCACGCGCCGCCGCGCGGCATCCTCTCGCCTTCGCAGGCAAGATCGCGGCATCCGTCGTCAGCGTCGCCCTCGTCAGCTCGCTCGGCATCGCCGCGCTCGCCTTCGCCGATGTGAACCGCAACATCCAGGACAACTCGCAGGTCCACCTGGTCCAGCAGAAGAGCGCGGGCCAGACCGCGCCGCCGGTGAAGAAGTCGATTCAGCCCGCGGCCACGGCGCTCGAGGGCGAGTTCAACGTGCTGCTCGTCGGCACCGACACCCGCACCGGCCAGGGTGCACAGTTCCAGAACAAGGCCGACCAGCAGGCGTCGAGCGGCGTCGGCAACAACGACGTGACGATGCTGCTGCATGTCAACGCGGCGCATACCGCGGCGACGGTAGTCAGCTTCCCGCGCGATCTGGTCCTCGCCATCCCGTCGTGCCCGAGTTCGAGCGGTGGCTGGTACAGCTCGATGTCGGCGCAGATGCTGAACACGGCGCTCACCTACGGCGGCTTGTCGTGCCCCGTGCTCACGATCGAGAAGCTGCTCGGCATCGACGACATCAACTACGCGGCAGAGATCAGCTTCGACGGCGTCGCTGCGATGTCCGACGCGGTCGGCGGCGTGCCGGTGTGCCTCGCGACGCCGATCAACGACCCCTATGTCGGTCTGCACCTGCCGGCGGGCACGACCTCGATCAAGGGGCAGGACGCCCTCGCGTTCCTGCGGTCGCGGCACGGCGTCGACGACGGCAGCGACCTCGCGCGCATCAGCAACCAACAGAACTTCCTGTCGTCGCTGCTGCGCACCATCACCTCGGCCGGCACGCTCAGCAATCCGATCAGGCTCTATCAGCTGGCCGAGGCGGCGACGCAGAACATGACGCTGTCCGACACCATGGGCGACACGAAGACGCTGGTCGGCATGGCGGTCGCGCTCAAGAGCATTCCGCTGTCGCAGATCACCTTCGTGCAGTTCCCCGTGGTGAGCGACCCGACGAACGCCAACCGCGTGGTCGCCGACGAGTACGGGGCCTCGGTGCTCGCGAAGGCGATTCAAGACGACCAGCCGGTGGTGCTGTCGGCCTCCACCGG
>NZ_JBLRDT010000173.1:0-5204 GCF_057512245.1 Gryllotalpicola sp. CP2-P1 | reverse complement strand
GCGGCCTGACCAAAACAGGCCTCAGCGTGATGGTGGATACCAACAGCGCGGGGGCGCGCGACCGCGTCGTGAGGGCGGCTTTGAGCGCCGTGATGACCGGCCGCGTCGCGACGGCGAGTTCCGGGGCCCGCGGCGTGACGGCGCGGAGCGCGCGCAGCGAGACCGGCGTGAGGGCGGCTACCGTCCTCGCGGCGGCGATGAGCAGCGGCTGTGGACACGTGACGGCAGGCCGGCTCGCGGCGACCGTGATGCCTCGCGCGCCGAGTGGCGCGACGATGAGGAGTATCGGCGCCGTCAAGAGCTGAAGGCGGTGCGACCGCGCCACGATGACCCGGAGTTGCCGGCATCCGTGAGCTCTAAGGATCTGGACTACGCGGCCCGACTCGAGTTGCGCACCCTGGCCAAGGACAACGCTGAGGATGTGGCGCGCCATCTGGTGATGGCGGCGCAACTGATCGAGGAGGACCCGGAGCTCGCGCACCGGCACGCTCTCTCGGCGGCACGTCGTGCCGGCCGCGTCGGCGTGGTGCGCGAGACGCTCGCAATCACGGCATATGCAACGGGCGACTTCGCGCTCGCGCTGCGCGAGCTGCGCACCTATCGGCGCATCTCCGGCAAGGACGACCAGGTGCCGCTGATGGTCGACAGCGAACGCGGGGTCGGGCGGCCCGAGCGCGCGCTGGAGCTCGGTCGCTCCGTCGATCGCTCGACGCTGAGCAATGAGGTTCAGGCATCCCTCGCCATCGCCATGTCGGGCGCGCGCCTCGACCTCGGCCAGCCGGAGCTCGCGCTCGGTGAGCTGGAGATCCCGCAACTGGATCCTGACGTCGCGTACTCATGGAGCCCCGCGCTGTTCCAGGCATACGGCGACGTGCTCGACGAGCTCGGCCGCACGGCTGAGGCGCAGCAGTGGTGGGATCGCGCCGACCACGCCGCCGAGGCGCTCGAGGAAGCCGCGGCAACGGCGGAGCACGAGACGGTCGATGTGGTCGAGGAAGGCGGGGAGTTCGAAGAGGGTGTCGAACTCGACCCGGTCGAGACGCCTGCGAACCCTCAGACCGCGGCCGAGGAATCCGCCGACGATGCGGCTGACGCCGACGCGGCGACCCCCGACGACGAGTTCAGCGTCGAGGACGAGGTCGCCGAGCTGCTCGGCGAGAGCGACGACGAGGATGCCGATGGCGCTGTTCCGGGCACGGAGTAACGCACGACCGACGCCACTCGACGGCGTCGACGTCGTGCTCGCCGACCTCGATGGGGTCGTCTACAAGGGGCACGAGGCGATCCCGCACGCAGTGGAGAGCCTGAACCGCGCTGCCGAGGACGCGCGCGTCGCCTACATCACGAACAACGCCTCGCGGACCGATGCGGCCGTGGCCGCCCAGCTGCGCGGCTTCGGCCTCGCGGTCGAGCCCCGTGAGGTGGTGACGTCGCCCCAGGCCGCCGTGCGGCTGCTCGCGGGGCTCGTTCCGCCGGGGGCGCGCATTCTCGTGATCGGTGGCGAGGGGCTCTCGTCCGTCGTGGCGGCCGCCGGTTTCACCGTGGTGTCGTCTGCGGACGACGAGCCGGCGGCGGTGATCCAGGGCTTCGCGCCTGAGCTCGGCTGGAAGGACCTCGCCGAGGCATCGTTCGCTCTCGCGGGCGGCGACGCGGGCATTCCGTGGGTGGCGACCAACATGGACTGGACGATTCCGGTTGCGCGGGGAATCGCTCCGGGCAACGGCACGCTCGTGTCCGCGGTGCACAACGCCGTCGGGCGGTTGCCCGTGGTCGCAGGAAAGCCCGAGGTGGCGATCTTCGAGGAGGCACGGGCGCGGTTCGGCGCCACGAAGCCCCTGTTCATCGGTGACCGGCTCGACACGGACGTGCTCGGAGCCCGGCGCGCGGGCATCGACTCCGTGCTCGTGCTGACCGGCATCGATCGCGCGAAGCAACTGCTCGCGGCGGGACCCGACTCGCGGCCCACCTACATCCTCGAAGACCTGCGCGGCCTGCACGAGCCGTACCCGGCCGTCGAGAAGGCGCGCGGCGGTGTGACGGTCGTCCGCGGCGCAGCGGTGCGGGTCGACGGCACGACGGTCGACGTCGTGCGCGACGGCGACGACCCGGTCGATCTGCTGCGCGCCGCCTGCCACGCGATCTGGGATTCCGGGGTCGCGATCTATGCGCTCGACGTGCCGGAGCGGCTCTACCGGTAGCGGCGCTGTAGCGTGGAACACGTGGCCGATGAGCGAGATGACGACAGGCGCGGCGATGCGCTGCTGCCGCGCCTCAAGCTGATCGAGGACCAGCCGCTCGAGACGCGCGCCGAGGCGTATGCCCACCTGCACGATGAGCTGCGCGAAGCCCTCGACGCGGCCGATCGCCAGGGCGGGCGCTGAGCAGGTGGCATCCACTCGGCTCGATGCCGCCGTCGTCGCGCGCGGGCTCGCCCGCTCGCGCACGGCGGCCGCGAAGCTGATCGCGGACGGCCGCGTCACGGTCGACGGGAAGCCGGTCGTGAAGGCATCCGCCCAGGTCGAAAACGCCACAGAGATCGACGTCGCGCTGCCGGATCACTATGTGAGCCGCGGCGCGCACAAGCTGATCGCGGCGCTCGATGCCTTCGGCGTCGATCCGCGCGGGCGACTCGCGCTCGACCTCGGCGCGTCCACCGGTGGGTTCACGCAGGTGCTGCTCGAGCGCGGGGCGCGGCACGTGCTCGCCGTGGACGTCGGGCACGGGCAGCTCTCCGTGCCGGTCAAGGGCGACCCGCGGGTGAGCGATATCGAAGGCGTGAACGCCAGATATCTGACGGCGCAGACGCTGGTCGAGGCATCCGGAATCGACGAATCGCCCGACCTCGTGGTCGGCGACCTGTCCTTCATCTCGCTGACCCATGTTCTGCCGGCCGCGCGTGACGCTGCGCGTGCGGAGGCCGACTTCGTGCTGTTGATCAAGCCGCAGTTCGAGGTCGGCCGCACGGGCGTGAGGGAAGGGATCGTGCGCGACCCCGTGCTGCGTGCGGATGCGGTCGCCGGCGTGCTCTGGGCGGCGTGGGACCTCGGGCTCGGGACGGCAGGCGTCATGCCCTCGCCCGTGATCGGGACGCACGGGAATCAGGAGTACCTGTGTTGGATGTCCGCGGGCCGCGGCGCGAATCCGACAGAATGGGTGGACAGGGTTTCGACGATGACGGGAGCGTGACGTTCATGAATGACCGCCGCATCCTGGTCGTCTCGCACACCGGCCGCGAGGAGTCGCTCGACGCCGCGCTGCAGGTGTGCCGGCAGCTTCTCGAGGAAGCCGATGTGGTTCCCGTGCTGAGCGCCGACGAGCTGAGCGACCTGCGTGCCTATGCGCCCGAGCTGATGGGCCTCGAGGTGCTCGGGGCGGGCTGCAAGCCCGGCGACCTCGAGCTCGTCATCGTGCTCGGCGGGGACGGCACCATACTGCGCGCCGCCGAGATGGTGCGCGGAGCGGACGTGCCGATTCTGGGCGTCAACCTCGGTCACGTCGGCTTCCTCGCCGAGAGCGAGCGGGACGATCTCTCGCGTTCGGTCGCGCGGGCGCTCGCCGGCGACTACGAGGTCGAGGAGCGCATGACGCTGGCCGTGCGCGTGAAGTACGACGGCCAGGTCGTCTACGAGGACTGGGCGCTGAACGAGGCGAGCGTCGAGAAGGCGAGCCGCGAGCGGATGATCGAGGTCATGGTCGAAGTCGACCGGCGACCGCTGTCGAGCTTCGGCTGCGACGGCGTCGTGATGTCGACGCCGACCGGCTCGACCGCCTATTCGTTCTCGGCGGGCGGCCCTGTCGTCTGGCCCACGCTCGACGCCCTGCTCTTCACGCCGATCTCGGCCCACGCTCTGTTCGCGAAGCCGCTCGTCGTGACGCCGGACTCTGCGATCGCCGTCGAGCTGCTGGACCGGGTGCAGACCAACGGCATCCTGTGGTGCGACGGGCGCCGCTCGGTCGAGCTGCGGCCAGGAGCCCGCGTCGTGGTGACCCGGTCGCCGATTCCCGTGAAGATGGCGCGGATGCATCGTGCGTCGTTCACGGACCGCCTGGTGCGCAAGTTCAACCTTCCGGTCGTGGGGTGGCGAGGGCCGGCGTGAGGGGCGTGAGCTCATCGCAGCGACGCCGCAATTTGGGAGACGCAGCGTGATCGAGGAGATCTCCATTCGCGACCTCGGCGTCATCGCCGAGGCGACACTGCCGCTCGGCCCCGGGTTCACGGCGATCACGGGGGAGACCGGCGCGGGCAAGACCATGGTCGTGACGGCGCTCGGACTGCTGCTCGGCCAGCGCTCGGACAGCGGGGTGGTGCGCGTCGGCGCCGCCCAGAGCTGGGTCGAGGGCCGCTGGCGGGTGGACGCCGACGGTGAGACCGCCGATCGAGTGCGCGACGCCGGCGGCGACGTCGACCCCATCGGCGAAAGCGGCGACGCCGAGCTCGTGCTGAGCCGCTCGGTGTCACCGGAGGGCCGCAGTCGCGCGTATGCGGGGGGCCGCAGCGCGCCCGTCGCCGTGCTCTCTGAGCTGGGGGAGCGGCTGGTCGTGGTGCACGGGCAGTCCGATCAGATCCGGCTGAAGAGCGCGACGGCGCAGCGCGAGGCGCTCGACCGCTTCGCCGGGACAGAGTTCCAGGAATCCCTCGCCCGCTATCAGGCCGTGTGGCGGCGCTGGAAGGACGGCGCGACCGAGCTCGCGCAGCTGACCGGTGATCGCGAGCGCCGCGTGCGCGAGGCCGAGGAGCTGCGCGCGGCGCTCGACGAGATCGAGGCGGCGGCACCCCAGCCCGGCGAGGACGCGGAACTCGACGAGCGCATCGAGCGGCTCGAGAACGTCGAGACGCTGCGGGTCGCCGCAGCGGAGGCGCGCGAGCAGCTGTCGGCGGAGGATTCCGACGGGCCGGACGCCCTGTCGCTCATCGACGGCGCGCGCCGCGCGCTCGAGCACGCGGCGGCGCACGATCAGGAGCTCGCTGCGCTCGCCGAGACGCTGCAGGCGGCGCAGTATCAGGTGGCGGATGCCGCCGCGCAGCTGTCGTCGTATCTGGCTGGCCTCGACGTCGACGGCTCTCGCGATCTCGAGCTGCTGCAGGAGCGCAAGGCGCTGCTCGCGTCTCTCGTGCGCAAGCACGGGGCGAGCCTCGACGATGTGATCGCGCTGCTGAGCGACGGCAGCGCGCGGCTGTTCGAACTCGACGGCGACGCCGAGAG
>NZ_JBLRDT010000172.1:0-5210 GCF_057512245.1 Gryllotalpicola sp. CP2-P1 | reverse complement strand
CGGCCCCGTGGAGTAGCTCGGCGTCGGCACCAGCCGCGGAAGCCGCTCAGGGGCGAAATGCAGATACACCAGCCCGGCGACGGAGACGAGGGCCAGGCATCCGATCAGCAATGTCAGCCAATAGGCGAACCCGCGCCCGCGCGAACGTCCGTGTCCCCCCGACATGCGCGTCAGTCTTGCACGGTCTCCATTCGGCTTCGCCGAGTCGACCGACGTGAGATAGGCCGCCGAGTCGACCGGCGCGGGACGAGCCGCCGGCTCGACCCGCGCACGCGCCAATAGGCTGAGGACATGCGCGTCGCGACCTGGAACGTCAACTCGATCCGCACCCGCTACGGCCGCGTCATCGACTGGCTGCTGCGCGAGGACGTCGACGTGCTCGCCATGCAAGAGATCAAGTGCAAGCCCGAGCAGTTCCCGACGGCGGCGTTCGAAGAGGCGGGCTACGAGCTCGCGATCCACGGCCTGAACCAGTGGAACGGCGTCGCGTTCGCCTCGCGCCTTCCGCTTGAGGACGTCGAGATCGGATTCCCCGGCCAGCCCGGCTTCCTCAAGGGCGCCGACGGCCCCGACCTGCCGCAGGAGGCACGCGCGCTCGGAGCCACCGTCGCAGGCATCCGCCTCTGGTCGCTCTACGTGCCGAACGGCCGCGCGCTCGGCGACCCGCATCTGGCCTACAAGCTCGACTGGCTGCGCGTGCTCGCCGACGACACCCGGCAGTGGCTCGCCGACGACCCGACGCTGCCGCTCGCGCTGATGGGCGACTGGAACGTCGCGCCGCTCGACTCCGATGTCGGCGACCCGTCGTTCGTGCAGGGCGTCTCGACGCACATCTCACCGCCAGAGCGAGCCGCGTTCGCCGAGTTCGAGCGCGCCGGGCTCACCGACGTGGTGCGCCCGCGCGTGCCCACCGGCTACACGTTCTGGGATTACAAGCAGCTGCGCTTCCCGCGCAACGAGGGGCTGCGCATCGACTTCATCATGGGGTCGCAGGGCTTCGCCGAGCTGGTGACGGATGCCTCGATCCACCGCGATGAGCGCAAGGGTGAGGCGCCGTCCGATCACGTGCCGGTCGTCGTCGACCTCGCGGTCGAGACGGAAGAGGACTACGACCGCCCGATGGTCTTCTAGCGCTCAGAGCCGCTTCACCATGTTGATCTCGAGCCGGGTGCGGTCGAGCGGGTACGGCATCGTGTGGCCGGTCTCGACGAAGCCGCGCGAGGCGTAGTAGCGCCGGGCCCGGTCGTTGTCCTCGTGCACGTCGAGCTGCAGCCGGTCGGCGAAGCCGCGCGCCCAGTCCTCGATCGCCTCGAGCAACAGGTCGGTCACCCCGCGCCGCTTCCCGCGGTAGCCGGGCGAGATATAGACGCCGACGAGGAACGGTGCGCCGCCGCCGTGGTCGAGCGCGCCGCCCATCATGCCGACGAACTCGCCGGTGGAGTCGTCGACCGCGACCACGAACAGCCGATTCCTCTCTTCACCGCGGCCCGCGTAGGCGCGCCACTCGGCCTCGGTCTGCGCGCGGGCGTGCTCGTAGGTCTGCGTGAACGCCATCGGAGTGTCCTGCAGCGCCTCGAGGCGCAGCCGCCGCATCGCCTGCCAGTCGTCGCGGGTGGTGCGTCGCACGGTGATGGCCATGCACTCATCTTGCCGGGGTGGGCTGGTGCAGGCATCCGCTCGCCCCCGCGCGCTGTGATCGGTTGCGCCACTGGCTTCCGCTCTGCGCGCCTCGGATCCGAGTAGCGCACAGCGGATCCTGGTGGCGCAACCGGGAGGACCGCGGCGTGCTAGGTCAGCAGCAGCGCGACCACGAAGACGGCAGGCACCGACAGGATCGTCGAGAGCAACACGGCGTCGCGGGCGACGATCTCGCCACGCTCGTAGCGCGCCGCGAAGTTGTAGACGTTCTGCGCCGCGGGCAGCGCGCACAGCACCACCGTGACGAACAGCTGGTGCCCCGTCACGTGGAAGCCGTAGCGGGCGAGAGCCCACCCGATCAGCGGCATCAGCACGACCTTGAAGACGGTGGCGACGATGACCTCGGCGCGCGCTCCGACCGCCTTGAGCGGCGGCGAGCCGTGCAGCGACATGCCGAAGGCCATGAGCACGAGCGGCACCGCCGCGCCGCCGAGCAGCGTGAAGGCGCTGTCGACGACGTCGGGCAGCGTCCACCCGAAGGCGGCGACGACGACCCCCGCGACCGACGCGATGATCATGGGATTCCGCACGGGGTTGAGCAGGATGTCGCGCAGGCTCACCCGGCCGCGGCTCGTGACGTCGAGAACCGTGAGCGCGATCGGCGCGAAGACGATGAGCTGCACGAGCAGCACCGGCGCGATGTAGGCGGGGCTGCCGAGCACGTACACCGCGACCGGAATGCCGATGTTGTTGAAGTTCGAGTAGCTCGACGCGAGCACTCCGATGGTCGTGCGCGCCGCCGGCCGGCGGAAGAACAGCCGGCTCAGCACGAGGAACACGAGGCCCGCGATGACGGCCGCGATGTTCGCCGCGAGGCCGACGCCAGAGACGACGGTGCGGATGTCCTCTTTGGCCAGCACTGTGAAGAGCAGGGCGGGGTTCGTGATGAAGAACGCGATGCGGTTGAGCACGTAACCGGCCTGCGGCCCGCCGACGCCCACGCGGCCGACGCCGTAGCCGACGGCGATCACGAATGCGATGATCCCGAAGCCCGTCAGTACGCCCAGCACGCGGACCAGCCTATTGGTATACCAACGGATGCCTGAGCGGGGCGGCGTCGCGCACGGTGCCGCCCTGCGTTCGCCCGGCCGACCGTCCCTCCCGGCCGCCCGTGCCGCGCCACCGAGGGTTGCCGAAACGGTGCTCTGCCCAAACATTCCCCCATCACGGCACCTCTGGGTAACGCGGCACGGGCGCTGAACAGGCTCTGCGCCTGCCACGCCGGTGTGCCGCCCTCGCACGGCGCGCGACCAACGCGCCCGAACTTACTCAAGCTAAGTAAGATGACGCCAGAAGCGGCGTGGGCCGCGTCGGAAGGTGCGGTGCGGTCATGGCCACGAGGCGGATGAAGGGGCAGTCCTCCGCCGAGACCCGCAGCGCCATTCTCGACCTGATCCGCTCGAGCGGGTCGGTCAGCCGCAGCGAGCTGGCGGTGCTGTCGGGGCTCACCGAGGCCACCATCTCGAAGATCGTCAAGACGCTGCTCGACCAGGAGCTCGTCATCGAAGCCGGCTTCGCCGACTCGACGGGCGGCAAGCGGCCGGTGCTGCTCACACTCAACACGAAGGCGCGCTACGCGATCGGCGTCTCGCTCGACGCGCGCAGCATCAACTACGTCGTGAGCGACATGAGCGGCCACGCGGTGCACCACCTCGAGACCGAGGGCTTCGGCCGCACCACCCCGCCGCTCGTCATCAAGCGCATGGCCGGCGACATCGCCAAGCTCGTCAAGCGCAGCAAGCTCGCGCCGGGCGAAGTCGTCGGCATCGGGGTCGCCGCTGCCGGCCGGCTCGACGCCTCCGGGGGCGTGCTGCGTCGCTCGCGCGTCGCGAGCGACTGGGAGGACTTCGCGATCGAGGCCGCCCTGCACGACGCCACCGGCATGCGCGTCGCACTCGACAACGACGGCAACTGCGCAGCACTCGGCGAGTTCTGGTCGCAGCGGCTGCCGGCCGATCACGACTTCGCCGTCGTGTACATGGCCACGGGCATCGGCTGCGGGCTCGTCATCGACGGCGGCCTCTACCGCGGTGCGTCCGGGAACGTCGGCGAGATCGGGCACATGACCGTCGACCTCAACGGTCCCGAGTGCTTCTGCGGGCGCCGCGGCTGCCTCGAGACCCTCGCGGCGCCGGCGGCCGTGGTCGCGCGGGCGCGTGCCAACGAGAAGCTCGCCGCCGCCCTCGGGCTCGAGGAGGACACCGCCGAAGACGACGTGCGTGCCGACTTCGCGCTCATCGCCCGCGCCGCCGCCGAGGGCGACGCGGGCAGTGTCGCGCTGCTCACCGAATCCGCGGAGTATCTGGCCACAGCGGTCGTGTCGATGGCCAACCTGCTCGACCTCGACACGGTCTACCTCGGCGGTCCGGGCTTCGCCGACGCCGGCGAGCTCTACGCGGGAACTCTGCGCCGTGCGCTCGAGAGCGGCGCGTTCATGCGCGCCGTCCACCCCGTCGAGGTGCGCATGAGCTCGGTCGGGGCCGAGACGTCGGCGCTCGGGGCCGCGTCGCTGATGCTGCACAGCCACCTCACCCCGTTCCGCGCGGGCCGGGGCTGAGCCCGCACGGCGGTGCGGCCGCCGCACAAGCGACCATGGACGTCACGCGGCGCGGTGGTCGAGCCAGTTCTCGGGCGCGGGCACGAGCTCGTCGATGCGCGCCCAGAAGGACGCAGGCAGATCGAGGGATGCCGCAGCGACGAGCTGCCCGATGCGCTCGGGTTTCGTGAACCCGACCACCGTCGACGCGATCCGGCTGTCCCGCAGCGACCAGGCGAGCGCCACGGCCGCGAGGTCCGTGCCGTGTTCCTCGGCGAGTGCCGCCATGTCCGCGATCGCCGCGAGCGTCGCGGGCGACGCCTCGCG
The DNA here is from genome assembly GCF_057512245.1 of Gryllotalpicola sp. CP2-P1. NCBI lineage: Bacteria > Bacillati > Actinomycetota > Actinomycetes > Micrococcales > Microbacteriaceae > Gryllotalpicola > Gryllotalpicola sp. CP2-P1. The sequence continues at coordinate 649 of NZ_JBLRDT010000172.1, read as the reverse complement.
GTAGCCGTATCTCGTGAGCCCGTCGTGCGGCTTCGCGAGGATGCCCCCGCCGTGCACAGCCGCGTTGAGGACGCCCATTCCGCGCTCCGCCGCCGCCTCGATAAGCGGCCCGGCGCTGCGGTCGACGAGCGACCAGCGGTTGTGCGTCAGCAGCAGTTCGAACACGCCGAGCTCGACGTAGCGCCCGATCTCGTGCACGTCACCGCCCGCGACGCCGAGATGGCCGATGAGGCCCTCGTCCCGCAAGGCGATCAGCGCGTCGACCGCCCCGCCAGGGGCGGTGAGCTCAGCGAAGGGGTGGAACTCGGGGTCGTGCAGGTGCACCACGGGAAGGTGATCGAGCCCGAGGCGCGCCATGCTCTCCTCCACCGATCGCCGCACCCGGTCACCCGAGTAGTCGCCGCCCTTCGGGTCGACCTTCGTCTCGACGAGCACGCCCGCGGGAAGGCCGCCCTCCTCGGCGATCGCGCGCCCGATGCGCGTCTCGCTCGCCCCGTTCGAGTAGCCGTTCGAGGTGTCGATGAAGTTGATGGGGCTGCGGAACACCTCGCGCACGAGTTCGATCGCGCTGCCCTCGCTGATCTCATAGCCGAACAGCTGCGCCATGCCGCCGAGCGGACCGCCCCCGAGGCACAGTGCGGAGACGGTC
>NZ_JBLRDT010000171.1:0-5213 GCF_057512245.1 Gryllotalpicola sp. CP2-P1 | reverse complement strand
CGGGCATCCCTACCCTCGGCATCTGCCTCGGCGGCCAGCTGCTCGCCGAGGTCGCGGGCGGTGAGGTGCGTGGCCGCCACGGGCGGCCCGAGCGAGGGTCGACCGCGATCTGCGTGACGGATGCCTCGGCCGGCGACCCTCTGCTCGAGGGCGTTCCTCGCCGCATCTCGATGCTCGAGAACCACCGGGACTCGATCACCGCCCTGCCCGCCGGCGCCGTGCTGCTCGCGAGCAGCGTGGACCACCCCAACCAGGCGTTCCGCCTCGGCGCGAGCGCCTGGGGCCTCCAGTTCCACCCCGAGGTGGCGGCGGCCGATCTCGTCAGGTGGAAGCAGGAGGACTTCGCGGCGGAAGAGGGCGTCGACCTGCAGGCGGTGCGCGCACTCGCCGAGGCGGCCGAGCCGCTCGCGGCATCCGTCGCCCGCACGATCGCGACCAACTTCGCGGCGGTCACCCGCGCTCGCGCTGCTCAGATCCGCTCGACGCTGTCCGGATCCGAGCAGCGCGCAGAGGATCCGAGCAGCGCCACCGGCCACGGCCTCGCCGGCGACATCCCGATAGACTCCGCTTAACCGATTCACCTCGCGGGGTGGGCGGCACGACGACGACATCAATGGAGAGGTTCACGTTCGTAATGAGCACCACCGACGACTTCCGCGAGAGCGGCCTGACGTTCCCCGAGGGCTTCACGTTCGGCACGGCCACCGCCGCCTACCAGATCGAGGGCGCCGTCGCCGAGGACGGCCGGAAGCCCAGCATCTGGGACACGTTCAGCCACACCCCCGGGAAGGTCGCGAACGGCGACACGGGCGACGTGGCGGTGGACTTCTACCACCGCGTCGACCAGGACCTCGACCTCATCAAAAGCCTCGGGCTCGGGGCATACCGCCTCTCCATCGCCTGGCCGCGCATCGTCCCCGACGGAACGGGCGACGTGAACGAGGCCGGCCTCGCGTTCTACGAGCGCGTGATCGACGGGCTGATCGCCCGCGACATCGAGCCCGTCGTCACCCTCTACCACTGGGACCTGCCGCAGGCGCTCGAAGACCGCGGCGGCTGGACCAATCGCGAGACGAGCTATGCGTTCGCGCAGTACGCCCGTATCGTCGGCGAGCGCCTCGGCGACCGCGTCTCGGTGTGGACCACGCTGAACGAGCCGTGGTGCGCCGCCTACCTCGGCTACGCCAACGGCCACCACGCGCCCGGCATCCGCAGCGAGCTCGCCAGCCTGCAGGCCGTGCACCACCTCAACCTCGCGCACGGGCTCGCGCTCATCGAGCTGCGCAAGGTCGTGACGAAGGCGGATGCCAGGTACTCGGTCACCAACAACCTGGCGTCCGTCTATGCCGCAGACCCGAGCAACCCGGAGGACGTCGACGCGAAGCGCCAGATCGAGGCGCTGCGCAACCGCGCCTTCACCGACCCCCAGCTGCGCGGCCGCTACCCGCAGGACCTGCTCGACGACACGAAGCACATCACCGACTGGTCGTTCGTCGAAGACGGCGACCTCGAGCTGATCCACCAGCCGATCGACCTCGTGGGCATCAACTACTACAACACCGACACCGTGCGCCGCGGCGCCGAGCACTCGACCGAGGGCACGCCCTTCCCCGGCGCGACCCGCGTCGAGTGGGCGCCGCAGCCGGGCCCCGTGACGGCGATGGGGTGGAACATCGAGCCGAAGGGCCTCTACGACCTGCTCGTCTCGACCCACGAGCTCTACCCCGAGTACGACCTCGTCATCACCGAGAACGGCGCCGCCTACGACGACGTGCTCGTCGAAGAGGGCGGCGAGCGCCGTGTGCACGACCCCGAGCGCATCGACTTCCTGCAGCGCCACTTCGTCGCCGCCCATCGTGCGATCGAGGCCGGCGTGCCGCTCACCGGGTACTTCGTCTGGTCGCTGATGGACAACTTCGAGTGGGCCTTCGGCTACGAGAAGCGCTTCGGCATCGTCTACGTCGACTACGCGACGCAGGTGCGCACCAAGAAGGACAGCGCGCTCTGGTACACGAGGCTCGCCGAGACCGGCACCATCCCGGAGACGTAGCCGCGGGACCCGCCCTGCGTGCGGCGCGCGGCCGGGGCATCCCCGCCGACTTCGTGGGATGCTCGGAGGCGAGCGATGTGACGAGCGGCTGACGAGATGAGGTGCGGGTGACGACCAGGCGCGGCAACAACCTCGACAGCGTGCGCATGCACAACCTGTCGACCGTGCTGACGATCGCCCACCATGTCGGCCCGGTGTCGCGGTCGGATGTCACGCGCGAGACCGGCCTCAACCGGTCGACCATCGGCGCGCTCGTCGGCGAGCTCGTCGAGCTGGGGCTCGTCACCGAGTCGGGGCCGAACGCGAATCTGCGGGTCGGGCGGCCGAGCCCGGTGATCTCGCCCAATCCGCGCATCGCGGCGCTCGCGGTGAATCCCGAGATCGACGCCGTGACCGTCGGCCTCGTCGGGCTCGACGGGCGGGTGCAGCAGCGCCGTCGCGTCGCGCTCGATCACGTGCCGAGCCCCGACGAGGCCGTCGCCGCGGCGGCCGGCGCCATCACCGGCCTCATCGAGACGGCATCCGTCGAGCGCGTCGTCGGCGTCGGCGTGGCCATGCCCGGCCTCGTGCGCCCCGCCGACGGGCTGGTGCGGCGGGCGCCGCACCTCGGCTGGGTCGACGTGCCGTTCGCGCAGATGCTGACGGATGCCACCGGACTGCCGGTCCGCGCGTCGAACGACGCCCAGCTGGGCGCCTACGCCGAGCACGTCTTCGGCGCCGGTGCCGGGGTGAGCGAGCTGATCTATGTGAACGGCGGCTCGAGCGGCATCGGCGGGGGAGTGATCCTCGGCGGCGCGGCGTTCACCGGCGCGGCCGGCCATGCGGGCGAGCTCGGGCACGTGCGCGTCGGGTCGAGCGACGCCGTCGACTCCGGCGGGCTCGCCGGGACCTTCGAGGCCGAGGTGAGCCGCGCGCGGCTGCTCGCAGCGCTTGGGCTCGAGGGCGCGAGCATCGACGCCGACGGGCTGACGGCCGCGATCCTCGCCTCGGACGACCCGGCCGTGCGGGCCGAGGTGCACCGCCAGCTCGAGCTGCTCGGCATCGCGCTCAGCACCGCGCTCACGCTCTTCAACCCCCGGCTCGTGGTGCTGGGCGGTTTCCTCGCCACGATCTACCAGGCCGACGGCGCGGTGCTCGACAGGGCCGTCGCCCGCGCCACTCTGCCCGAGACGCTCGAGGGCGTGCAGATCACGCGCACGCGCCTCGGCAGCGACATCCTGCTGATCGGCGCCTCCGAGCTCGCGTTCGAGGCGCTGCTCTCCGACCCGGCATCGCTCGGCGGGGCATCCGCATAGCCCGCGCGAGCGCCCGGTCGTCGAAAACGCGCCCCAACGGGGGTGCATTCGCCCCCTTAATGACGACCCGGAATTCGCGTAGCATTGACGTGCGCCGTCGAATCGATTCGATCTTGAACGAATCCGGTGCGCCGCAGACCACGCACCTCTTCGCACAGGACTTCGCTTGACCTCCACCGCTCCTCTCGACCTGACGCTCGCCGCCTCTGACGAGCCCGCACCGCTGCGCCACCCCGGTGACGCGCTCAGCAGGCGCCAGCGCCTCAGTTACGTGCTGATCCTCGGGGCGCTGACCGCGCTCGGCCCGTTCACGATGGACACCTACCTGCCGAGCCTGCCGACGCTGAAGGTCGACCTGAACACGACGACCTCGCTCACGCAGCTGACGCTCACCGCGACGACGGTCGGCTTCGGCATCGGCCAGCTGCTCGTCGGCCCGTGGAGCGATCGGGTCGGCCGGCGGCTGCCGCTGATCCTCGCGACGAGCCTGCACATCCTCGCCTGCCTCGGCGCCGCGCTCGCCCCGAACATCGAGGTGCTGAGCATCTTCCGCTTCCTGCAGGGCTTCGGCGCGGCGGCAGGCGGCGTCGTCGCGCAGGCGATGGTGCGCGACCTGTTCGGCGGGCGGCCGCTCGTGCGCATGCTCTCGAACCTCGCGCTCGTGAACGGCCTCGCCCCGGTCATCGCCCCCGTGCTCGGCTCGCAGCTGCTGCTGATCATGCCGTGGCGCGGCATCTTCTGGGTGCTGGCCGCTTACGGCGCCTTCGTCGTCGGCTGCGTCGCGCTCTGGATCGTCGAGACGCGCCCGAAGTCCGCGCGGCACAGCTCGGTGCACGCGACGACCGGCGCACGCTACAAGGCGGTGCTCACCGACCGCATCTACATCGGCATCGTGCTCGTCGGCGCCATGAACTTCTCGGGGCTGTTCGCGTACCTCTCGGCGAGCACCTTCCTCTTCCAGGACCTCTACCACTTCAGCGCCCAGCAGTACGGCCTGCTGTTCGCGGTCAACTCCGTCGGCATCATCATCGGCGTGCAGACGGCGGGCCGGCTCTCGCACCGCATCCCTCCGCAGTGGATCCTCGCCTGGTCGACCGCCGTCATGCTCGCCGCCGCGATCGCGATCGTCCTCACGAGCACCGCCGGGCTGGGCGAATGGGGCGTCATGGTCCCGCTCTGGTTCTTCATCTGCGCGTGCGGCTTCGGATTCCCGACCGTCGGCGTCCTCACGATGAACTCGCACCCGCACGAGGCGGGCACGGCGGCCTCGCTGCTCGGCGCCTTCCAGTTCGTGCTCGCCGGCATCGTGGCCCCGATCGTCGGCCTGTTCCACCTGACCAGCGGGCTGCCCATGGGCGCCATCATGATCGTCACCTCGACGCTGTCGGTGCTGAGCCTGTGGTTCATCGTGCGGCCGAAGACGGTGCCCGACATCGGGCACTAGCTAGCCCCACAGGGCCGAGAGCGCGTGCCAGGCCGTGTGCCAGTCGCGCAGGCGGCCGGCCGGCACGCCGGTGACGGATGCCACCACCTCGATGCGCCGCGCGAGCCGTGCCTCCTCGTGGTTCGCCGCGAACGTCTCGGGCGGGTTGCACAGCAGGTTCGCGTAGTCGAAGCCGCTTTCGCCGATGAGCGCCTTCGGGTCGATCGCCTTCCAGACGGGCGCGCCGGCCGAGCCGAAGTCGAGCACGTTGCCGTGGTGGATGTCGCCGTGCAGCACGACCTCGTCCCACGGGGCGTCGAGCAGGCGCAGCGCCGTCTCGCGCGCGTCGGCGAGGGCATGATCGGATGTCTCGAGCAGGTCTCGGAACCAGCGGCGCAGCGGCACCAGCCGCACGCTCGTGTCCGGCTCGACGTGCAGCCGCACC
>NZ_JBLRDT010000170.1:0-5217 GCF_057512245.1 Gryllotalpicola sp. CP2-P1 | reverse complement strand
GCACGCGCGCCGGGGCGGGTGCGCCCCCAGATGTGCGCGCCGAAGCCGTAGCCGCGGGTGAGGAACGCGAGCGAGTCGTCACGAAGTGCTGTCGAAATCGCCATGCGGGCCATGGTCGCAGTCGAGCGCCGACGCCTCTAGGGGGTGGCACCCGGGTACTGCACGTGCATGAGCCGCTTCGACGCACACCTCGTGCCGCCCACCGTGGCGCTCGCCAAGGCCGTGGCCGCCATTCCGGCCGCCGACGGGCTGCCGGGCGGCGCCGTCTACGAGCCGAAGTGGGACGGCTTCCGGCTCACGATCGTGAAAGACGGCGAGGCGCGCCTGTGGTCGCGTCAGAAGCGCGAGCTGACGGATGCCTTCCCCGATCTCGCCCGCGCCGCAGCCGGTCACCTGCCCGACGGTGTGATCGTCGACGGCGAGGCGGTCGTGTGGCGCGACGGCCGCCTCGACTTCGGCGCGCTGCAGCAGCGTCTCGTGCTGCGGCATGAGCGCCGCGAGCGCGAGGTGAGTGCCCGCCCGGCCAGCTACGAGGCGTTCGACGTGCTCGCCGTCGACTATCGCGATGCGCGCGAGCTGCCGCTCGCCGACCGCCGCAGCCTGCTCGAGGAGCTCGCCGCAGACTGGGCGGCGCCGCTCGCGCTCTCACCGACGACGCACGACGAGGCGGAAGCGGCCGAGTGGTTCGCGCAGCTGCCCGAGTCGGGCATCGAGGGACTCGTCGTCAAGGGCGCGGCTCAGCCCTACCGCGGCAACAGGCGCGACTGGGTCAAGGTCAAGCACCGCGACACCGTCGACGTGATCGCCGGCGCGGTGACCGGCACGCTCGCCCACCCGCGCGAGCTCATCATCGGCCTCCCGGGCGACGACGGCGGGCTGCGCATCGTCGGCCACAGCACGGCGCTGTCGGCGGAGGCTGCCGACGCGTTGAAGGGCGTCATCGCTGCGCCCGCCGACACCCACCCGTGGCCGACGACGCGCGAGGCGAACCGGTGGCGGCACGAGGCGAGCGAGCTGACCCTGATCGAGCCGTTCGTCATCGAGATCAGCGCCGATACGGCGCGAGACGACGGCGTGTTCCGGCATCCTGTTCGCTTCGTGCGCACGCGGCCCGAGATGAAGCCGGCCGATCTCGGGTGGGCGGCGCCGTGAATTCGCAACCCGTAGCGCTGTGCGCGGCGCGAAGGGCAGTCTGGGAACTCAGAGTGAAGAGGGGGAAGACGTGACAGAGATCGGCCAGAGTGCAGACCGCGACGAAGCGCCCAGCCCGGACGACGAGCGGAAGCCGCAGTCGCCGCAGCACATCACGAAGCGCTCGTGGAAGTACGTGTTCCGGCGCACGATCGCCGAGTTCTCGGCGGACCAGGGCCAGGATGCCGCGGCCGCGCTGACCTACTACGGGGTGCTCTCCGCGTTCCCGGCGCTGCTCGCGGTGTTCTCGCTGCTCGGCGTGGTCGGGCAGGGCGGCAGCGCCGCCGACGCCGTGCTGAAGATCGTGCGGCAGGTCGCCCCGGGGCAGACCGTCGACCTCATCGAGGGGCCGATCCACCAGTTCGCCTCGTCGTCGGCCGCAGGCCTGGGGCTCGTCGTCGGCATCGTGCTGGCGGTGTGGAGCGCGTCGGGCTATGTCGGCGCCTTCAGCCGTGCGATGAACCGCATCTACGAGATCGACGAGGGCCGCCCGTTCTGGGTGCTCAAGCCGAGCCAGCTGCTGATCACCCTGGTGCTCGTCGTGCTGGTCGCGATGATGGCGGTGATGCTCATCATCTCGGGCCCGCTCATCGGAGCGATCGGGAACGCGATCGGGGTCGGCGACGTGGCGACGAGCGTCTGGTCGATCGCCCGCTGGCCGGTCATGGCGCTCGCCCTGATCTTCGCCGTCGCGCTGCTCTACTGGGGCACGCCGAACGTCAAGCAGCCGCGTTTCCGCTGGATCTCGCTCGGCAGTCTGTTCGCGATCGTCGTGCTCGCGATCGCGACGGTCGGCTTCGCCTTCTACGTCGCGAACTTCGCCAACTACAACAAGTCCTACGGCTCCCTCGGCGGCGTCATCATCTTCCTGGTCTGGCTGTGGATCGTGAACCTCGTGCTGCTGCTCGGCGCCGAATTCGACGCAGAGCTCGAGCGCGGGCGCGAGCTGCAGGCCGGCATGGATGCCGCCGAGGAGATCCAGCTTCCGCCGCGAGGCACGCGCCAGAGTGAGAAAGCCGTGGAAAAGGCCGAGAAGCTGATCGCCGACGCGGAGGAGCTGCGGAAGTCGTGACAGTCTCGTCTGCGTGGCAGGACGGAGGCGGCGCAACTCGCGCAGGCGCGGGCGAGCGGCGACGGCGATGGCTGTCGCCCTCGGTGCGGCCGGACTGGTCGTCGCGCTCGTCGTAGCCGGAGTCGTCGGGGTGGCCATCGCGGCGAGCAGGCCGCAGCCGCAGGCATCCGCGTCGCCCGTGCTGCCCGCGTGCCCCGCGGCCGACCCGGTGACGGTCGGCGGCATCGTGGTGCCGCGCGGCCCTGTCGCCGGGTTCTGCCAGGCCGAGCTCGTCAACGCGGCGCAGGTCATGAACGCCGCCAGGTCGCTCGGCATCGGCACACATACCCAGGCAGTCGGCGTCATGACGGCGATCGGAGAGAGCGGGCTGCGCAACCTCGACTACGGCGATGCGGCGGGCCCCGACAGCCGCGGCCTGTTCCAACAGCGCGACAACGGCGCGTGGGGCACCCTCGCCGAGCGCATGGACCCGTACACCGCGGCGCTGCACTTCTTCCAGAAGGCGATCAGGGTGCCCGGCTGGCAGACGATGGAGCCCACCCTGCTCGCGCATGCGGTGCAGAGGAATGCCGACGCGGGCTACTACGCGCAGTACTGGCCGCAGGCCGAGCAGATCGTCGCGGCGCTGAGCGGGTGAGTGCGCGGCGCGTGCCCCGGGTACCGCTCGCGCATGGCCAAGTTCTATGACGAGACCGCTGTTGAGCCCGGGCACGCGCAGCGCTTCGCGATCGGCGAGCTGCAGGTGCACGTGAGCCGCACCCCGGCGGGCGAGTGGATGGTGGACGCGGGTGGAACGGACGTGGTCACGATCCGCCCGGCGGACGGCGGCGGCTTCGTCGTCGGCGCGGGTGCCGCGCCCGCGTACCGCAGCGTGTTCCCCTCCGCGATGCAGCTCGCGCTGCGCCGGCTCGGCTTCTAGCGCTCAAGCGCGGCGACCGCGCGGATGACGGGCGCCCAACGCGCCACGTAGTCGGCGAGCTTCGGGTCGTCGGCGTACGCCGAGTCGAGCTGGTACAGACCGGGCGCCGGGGTGATCGCCCCGAGTTCGACCAGCACGGGCTTGAGCAGCAGCTCGGGAGCCAGCGCGTGCGCGGGCCCGGCGCCGAGCATGAGCGGCACGGCGACGACGCCCTCGAGGCCCGTCGCTGTCGCGAACTGGTCGAGGAACAGCTTGAGCAGGCCCGTGTAGGTCGCCTTGAAGGTGGGCGAGGCGAAGATCGCAAGATCGGATGCCTGCACCTTCGCGACCGCCGCCGCGACGCTCTCGTCGCCCCAGCCGATGAGACCCGGGCCGAGTTCGATCAGGTCGATCAGCTCGACCTCGTCTGCGCCGAGCGCGGTGGCGAGGCGCTGGGCGGCATCCGCGGTGCGAGACGCGGGCTTCGGATTGCCGACGACGGCGACTGCTCTCATGCCGACAGTCTGTCGTGCGCACCGCTCGTAGCGCGGCAATATGACGCAGCCCTACGACGGCGACCGCCACGGGACCGCCGTGCGCAGGGCGGCCTGACTCACCCCGCGAGCGCGAGTCGCAGGCCGAGGGCGATCATCACGACGGCGATGAGCCCGTCGAGCACGCGCCACGCGACGGGGCGTGCGAACAGCGGGCGCAGCAGGCGTGCGCCGAAGCCCAGCGAGAAGAACCAGATGAAGCTGCCGGCGACCGCACCGCCGACCCACCACCAGCGGGCGTCAGGCGCCTGCTGATTGGCGAGCGAGCCGAGGAAGACGATGGTGTCGAGGTAGGCGTGCGGGTTGAGCCAGGTGAAGACGGCGACGGCGGCGATGGCGCTGCCGAAGCGCACCCCCTTCTCGGAGCCGCCTGCCGCGGAATCCGCCGAGTCGGTCATGGCCTCGCCGCCCCGCTTCAGCGCGCGCCGCGCCGCCATCAGGCCGTAGCCGACCAGGAAGATCGCGCCGACCACCCGCGCCACGACGAGCACCTCGGGCGCGCGCTGGACGACCGCGCCGACCCCTGCTGTGCCCGCGGCGATCAGCACCGCGTCGGAGAGCGCGCAGAACAGCACGATCGGCAGCATGACGCGGCGCGCGGCGACGACGCCGATCTTCAGCAGATAGGCGTTCTGGGCGCCGATCGCGACGATCAGCGAGAGGCCCGTGCCGAGGCCGAACAGGGCGGGAAGCAGGGTGGAGCTGAGTTGCACCCTTCAACGTTAGGAATTCGCCGACCATCACACCAGCTAAAGAATCTGAACCGGCATAAGCTATTCTTATGCCAGAGCTCAACTCGGATCAGCTGCGAACGCTGCTGGCGGTGATCGACGAGGGCACCTTCGATGCCGCCGCAGCGAAGCTTCACATCACGCCCTCAGCGGTGTCGCAGCGCATCAAGGCGCTCGAGCAGGCGGCGGGCGCCGTGCTGGTGCGGCGCAGCACGCCGATCCACGCGACCGAGGCGGGCCTCGTCGTTCTCCGGCACGCGCGCAAGCTCGCCCTGCTCGACCTCGATCTGACGCGCGAGCTCAGCGCGGCAGGGCGCCAGGGCGGTGCGCTCTCGGTGCCGATCGCGGTCAACACCGACTCGCTCGACACCTGGTTCCCCGACGCGCTGACCGCGCTCGTGCCGCGCGACGACATCGTCTTCGACCTGCGCCGTGAGGACCAGGAGCACACGCTCGAGCTGCTGCGCTCGGGCGAGGTCGCGGCGGCGGTCACCAGCATCGCCGAGCCGGTGCAGGGGGCCGTGAGCATTCCGCTCGGCTCGATGCGCTACCGGGCGGTGTGCTCGCCCGCCTACGCCGAGGCGCAGCTGGGCGGCGTGGCGCACATCAGGCGCATCGCCGACGCCCCCTACGTCGACTTCGACCGCAAGGACCAGCTGCAGCACCGGCTGTATCACGCGGTCGTCGGCGGCGAGGGCCGGGCCCCACGGCACTACGCCCCCACGACCACCGCATTCACCCGGGCGATCTTCGGCGGTCTCGGCTGGGGGC
>NZ_JBLRDT010000169.1:0-5234 GCF_057512245.1 Gryllotalpicola sp. CP2-P1 | reverse complement strand
GCTGCGCACGTCGACGGCGGGGCCTGCGGCGATCGCGGTTCTGAACGCCGCGCTCGGGCGCTGGTGACGCCTGCTTTCGTAGACTGAGTACATGAGCGATCGCGCCCCGTCCGTCTTCTCCCGCATCATCGCGGGCGAGATCCCCGCCGATGTCGTCTACGACTCCGACCGGCTGATCGCCTTCAGAGACATCAACCCGCAGGCGCCCGTGCACGTGCTCGTCGTGCCGAAGACCGAGCAGTACGCGAACGTCGGCGAGCTCGCCGCGGGCGACCCCGAACTGCTCGCCGAGCTCGTCGCGACCGCGCAGCGGCTCGCCGCAGACCTCGCCGACGGCGACTACCGACTCATCTTCAACACCGGCGAGGGCGCGGGTCAGACCGTGTTCCACGTGCACGCGCACGTTCTCGCCGGCGGCTTGACGGAAGGCTCTCTTGCCCAACTCTGACATCCCTGTTCCCGGCGCAGGCGCCAATGCCGAAGCGCACCTCGAGATCGACGGCGTCGCGATGGTGCGGCTGCTCGGCCCGCAGGACCGGCTGCTGTCGACGCTCGAGAAGCAGTACCCGGCCGTGCAGGTGCACGTGCGCGGGAACGAGCTCACCCTCGTCGGCGACCCCGCGCAGGTCGCGAGCGCTCGAACGCTCGTCGAAGAGCTCATCGCCCTCGTGAAGAACGGCCACGACCTGCACCCCGCCGAGGTCGGCCGGGGCCGCCAGATGGTCGACGCGGGCCTCAGCCCGAGCGCGGTGCTCGGCGAGTCGATCCTCCAGGTGCGCGGGAAGACGATCCGGCCGATGACCCCCGGCCAGGCCGACTACGTGCACGCGATCGACGAGAACACCATCGTGTTCGGCATCGGCCCCGCGGGCACAGGCAAGACCTACCTGGCGATGGCGAAGGCCGTGCAGGCGCTGCAGCGCAAGGAGGTCGACCGCATCATCCTGTCGCGGCCGGCCATCGAGGCGGGGGAGCGGCTCGGCTATCTGCCGGGCACGCTCACCGACAAGATCGACCCCTATCTGCGCCCGCTCTACGACGCGCTCAACGAGATGATGGACCCCGAGCTCGTGCCCAAGCTGCTCGCCGCGGGCACGATCGAGGTCGCCCCGCTCGCCTACATGCGCGGCCGCACGCTGAACTCGTCGTTCGTGGTGCTCGACGAGGCGCAGAACACGACGCCCGAGCAGATGAAGATGTTCCTGACGCGGCTCGGCTTCGGCTCGCACATGGTGATCACGGGGGATGTCACGCAGATCGACCTTCCTGCGGGGGCATCCGGTCTTCGCCTCGTCACCCGTGTCCTCAAGGACATCGACGACATCGAGTTCTCGTACCTGACGAGTGAGGACGTCGTGCGGCACAGCCTCGTCGGCCGCATCGTCGACGCCTACACCGAGTACGACCAGAAGCAGCAGGCGAAGCACTTCGAGCGCGAGCAGGCGCGCGACTTCGCGAACCGCGCCGAGCGGCGCGCCGCCGACCCCTCCCTCCGACCCAGAAGGCCGAAGAGCTGACGATGACCATTGAAGTGAACAACGAGTCGGCGATCGAGGTCGACGAGGCGGCGCTGCAGCGCCTCGCGAGCTACGCGCTGGACGCCATGCACGTGAGCCCGGAGGCCGAGCTCGCGATCGTGCTCGTCGATGAGGCCGCAATGGAGCAGCTGCACGTGCAGTGGATGGACGAACCGGGCCCCACCGACGTCCTGAGCTTCCCGATGGACGAGCTGCGCCCCGGCACCGAGGACCAGCCCACGCCGGCCGGGCTGCTCGGCGACGTCGTCCTTTGCCCGCAGGTGGCGCAGACGCAGGCTGAGAACGCGGGCCACGCCATGCAGGAGGAGCTGCAGCTGCTCACCGCGCACGGCATCCTGCATCTTCTGGGGTTCGACCACGCGGACCCCGCCGAGGAGCGCGAGATGTTCGGCATCCAGCGCGACATCCTCGTGGGCTTCACGCTGCAGGAACGTCGCCGGTAGGCGCGGGTGTTCGCTGCCCTGCTCTTCGTCGGCGCGTTCCTCCTCGTCGCGCTCGGCGGCTTCCTCGCCGCTCTGGAGTCCGCGCTCGCGGTCACCAGCGGCGACATCCGCGACCAGAACGCGGTCGGCTTCGTGCGTGTCGTCGCCGAGACGACTGCCGCGGTGCTCGTCACGCTGGGCTTCGTCATCGTGCTCGACCACTGGTGGCTCGCCCTCATCGTGAGTGCGCTCATCATGACCGGGGTGAGCTTCGTGCTCGTCGGCACGAGCCCCCGCAGCGTCGGCCGCGCGCACCCCGATCGGCTGCTCGCGTTCGCGCGCCCGCTCGTCGTCGCTCTGCGCGCCGTGCTCGGGCCCGTGGCGGGCCTGCTCATCGCCCTGGGCGACCGGGTGACGCCGATGCGGGCCCGCTCGACGGTCGGCAGCGAGGAGCAGCTGCTCAACCTGATCGATGACGCGGCCTCGCATGACGTGCTCGAGGAGCAGGACGCCGAGCTGATCCACTCGGTGTTCGAGTTCGGCGACCGGCTCGTGCGCGAGGTCATGGTGCCGCGCACCGACATGGTGACGGTGGATGCCGACGCCACGGTCGCCGCCGCGATGAGCGTGTTCCTCGGCCGGGGCGTCTCGCGCGTGCCCGTGATCGGCGACGGGCCCGACGACGTCACGGGCGTGCTCTACCTGCGCGACGTCGCGCGGCTTGTGTACGAGCGGCCCAGCGGGGCGGATGCCGCCGCCGTGGCATCCCTGCAGCGCCCTGCCGTCTTCGTGCCCGAGTCCAAGCCGGCCGATGCTCTGCTGCGGCAGATGCAGCTTGAGAAGAACCATCTCGCGCTCGTCGTCGACGAGTACGGCGGAATCGCGGGCCTCGTCACCATGGAGGATCTCATCGAAGAGCTCGTCGGCGAGATCACCGACGAGTACGACAAGGGCGCGCCGCTCGTGGAGCCGCTCGACGAAGGGGGCACGGCGTTCCGCGTCAGCGCCCGCCTGTCGACCGATGAGCTGGGGGAGCTGTTCGACCTCGAGCTCGACGACGAAGACGTCGACTCGGTCGGCGGGCTGCTCACGAAGGCGCTCGACAAGCTGCCCGATCCGGGCGACCACGCCGTCGTCACCGGGCTCGAGCTCACGGCCGAGCGCACGCAGGGGCGCCGGGGAAGGCTCGCGACCGTGCTCGTTCGGCGTGCCACCATTGATGACGATGAGTGACACCATCGCCAGCACGCCCTTCAAGGCCGGCTTCGTCAGCTTCGTGGGCCGCCCCAACGTCGGCAAGTCGACGCTGACCAACGCGCTCGTCGGCGAGAAGGTGGCGATCACGTCGTCGAAGCCGCAGACGACGCGCCGCGCGATCCGCGGCATCGTGAACCGCCCCGATGCGCAGCTCGTGATCGTCGACACCCCCGGCGTGCATCGCCCCCGCACCCTGCTCGGCGAGCGGCTCAACGCCCTCGTCGAAGAGACGCTCGCCTCCGTCGACGTGATCGGCATGTGCTTTCCCGCCGACGAGAAGGTCGGCCCGGGCGACCGCTTCATCGTCGAGCGGATCGAGGGCGCGCCGCGCGCGAAGAAGGTCGCGATCGTGACGAAGACGGATGTCGCGGGCAAGGCCGCCGTCGCCGAGCAGTTGCTCGCCGTCTCGAAGCTGCGCGACTGGGACGCCATCATCCCGATCTCGGCGGTCAAAGGCCGCCAGCTCGACGAGCTCGTCGACGAGCTCGTGAAGCTGCTGCCCGCCTCGCCCCAGCTGTACCCCACGGGGCAGCTCACCGACGAGGCCACGATCGACCGCATCGGCGAGTTCGTTCGAGAGGCCGTGCTCGAAGAGGCGCGCGAAGAGCTGCCGCACTCGCTCGCCGTCACGATCGACGACATGGTCGAGCGCGACGACAAGGACCTCGTCGAGATCTACGCGAACCTCTTCGTCGAGCGCGACAGTCAGAAGGCGATCGTCATCGGCCGCGGCGGTGCGCGCCTCAAGCAGGTCGGCGCCGACGCGCGCGCGCAGATCGAGGCGCTGCTCGGCCGGAAGGTGTTCCTCTCGATCCACGTGAAGGTCGCGAAAGACTGGCAGAGCGACCCGAAGCAGCTCGGCCGCCTGGGGTTCTGAGTCGTACGACCAGCGGATGATTCCGGGCGCACCTGCCCGCCGACCGCGCCCGGCGCCTCTAGCGTTGACCCGTGCGTGAACTCACCAGACGGCAGCTGACGGTCGACGTCGGCATCGCCGGGGCGTTCGCGCTCGTCTGCTTCGTGTTCACGATCAACGACGGCAAGATCCTGCTCGTGCCGCTCGTGGTCGCCTCCGCGGGCGTCGCGTTCCGCCGGCTGTTACCCGCCCTCGCGCTCGGCATCGCGTGGGCGGCCGCGCTCATCCAGATCTCGGCCGGGCTCGGCCCGTCGGCCTACGACCTCGGCATCTGCGTCGTGCTGTACGCCACCGCGGCGTACGGGGGCGAGGTCGTCCGCTGGCTCGGCCTGGCGTCGGCCATCGTCGGCGCGATCATCGCGACGGTGTTCCTGCAGCTCAGGTTCTCGTGGTTCAGCGCGTTCCTCTCGTCGCCGGGCGAGCTGCTCGACCAGCTGCGCAATGCGGTGGCGGTCGGCACCGGCATCCTCGCGCTCCTCGTCCTCTCCTGGGTCTCCGGTCAGCTCGCCCGCACGATGCGCATCGGTCGCGAGACGAGTCGCCGCGAGGAGGCGGCACGCCACGATGCCGACATCGCCGAGTACCGCGTCGTCGTCGAGCAGGAGCGCAATCGCATCGCGCGCGACATGCACGACGTCGTCGCGCACTCGCTCGCGGTCGTGATCGCGCAGGCCGACGGCGCGCGGTTCGCGGCTCAGACGCGCCCCGAGCTCGCCGTGACGGCGCTCGGCACGATCTCGGGCGTCGCACGCGACGCGCTGGGTGAGGTGCGGATGCTGCTCGCCGAGCTGCGTCATGACGAAGGCTCGACCCCGCAGCCGACCGTGGTCGACTTCGACGCGCTGTTCGAACAGCTGCGCGGCGCGGGCCTCGAGCTGCGCGTGCACGAGTCGGGCGCGCGCATGCCGCTCGGGGCGAGCCACGAGATCGCCGCCTACCGGATCATGCAGGAGGGGCTCACCAACGCGCTGCGGCACGGAGCGCCGGCACGCCCGGTCGATCTGACGCTGTTCTGGGCCGACGATGCCGTGCACATCGAGCTGGTCAACGAGGTCGTCGACGCCGTCGGCGCGCCTCCCACGCCCGGCCAGACGCCGGGCC
>NZ_JBLRDT010000017.1:0-24358 GCF_057512245.1 Gryllotalpicola sp. CP2-P1 | reverse complement strand
TGCCCGCCGGCGGCGAGCGGGGCGAGGGCGCCCGCCTCGACGGGTCGGTGCAGCTCGGAGCCTTCCGCCCCGGCGCCGACGACGCCGAGTGGCTCGCCCTCAACGCGCGCGTGTTCGCGTGGCACCCCGAGCAGGGCGGCATGACGGCCGACGACCTGGCCCAGCGCGTGGCCGAGCCGTGGTTCGACGCGGGCGACTTCCTGGTGGCTCGCGACGACCGCGGCGCCATGGTCGGCTACAACTGGCTCAAGGTCGAGCCGGGCGGCACGGGCGAGGTCTACGTCATCGGGGTCGCCCCCGACGCGGCGGGCCGCGGGCTCGGGCGCGCCCTCATGAACGCCGGGCTCGACCGCCTGCGCGCGCGGGGATGCACCGCCGTCGAGCTGTACGTCGAGTCGGACAACACGGCCGCGGTGCGGCTCTACCGCGGGCTCGGATTCACCGACGCCGCGGTGCACGTGCAGTACTCCCGGGCGTAACCGGAAGACCCCGATTCGCGACGGGCGCGCGCGGCGCGGCATCCTTACTCCATGCCCCCACGCACCCGAATCGCCGCCATCGCCCTCGCCGCCGCCGCGGCGCTCACCCTCGCCGCCTGCTCGGGCGGCACCGGCTCCTCCAGCTCGTCCGGCTCCGACGGCTACGTGACCAAGGGGAAGCTCACGATCGCGACCTCTCAGCCCGCGTATGCGCCGTGGGTCGAAGACAACAAGCCGCAGTCCGGCAAGGGCTTCGAGGCGGCGGTCGCCTACGCGGTGGCCGACAAGCTCGGCTTCTCGAAGTCCGACGTGGTGTGGGTGCGCGACGACTTCGACAAGTCGATCGCGCCGGGCCCCAAGGACTTCGACCTCAACCTGCAGCAGTTCTCGATCACCGACGAGCGCAAGAAGGCCGTCGACTTCTCATCGCCGTACTACACGACGAGCCAGGTCGTGATCACGACGGCCACGAGCAAGGCGGCGGATGCCACGAGCCTCGCCGACCTCAAGGGCGACCTCATCGGCGCCATGACGGGAACGACGAGCTACTCCGACGCCGTCGCCGACATCGCACCGACCCAGCAGGTGCAGGTGTTCAACAGCAACGACGACGCGGTGACGGCGCTCAAGGCCGGCCAGGTGGACGCGATCGTGGTCGACCTTCCGACGGGCTTCTACGTCACGAGCGCCGAGCTCGACGACGGCAAGATCATCGGGCAGCTGCCTGCCGTGAAGGGCGACACGGGCGACCAGTTCGGCATCGTGCTGCCGAAGGACAGCGCCCTGACGAAGAAGGTCAGCGCCGCCGTCGACGCGCTCCGCGCGGACGGCACGCTCGCCTCGCTCGAGAAGAAGTGGCTGAACAGCCAGGGCAACGCCCCGATCCTCAAGTGACCGCGCCCTCCGCTCTCGAGCTCGAGCGCCGTGCTTACCGAGCGCGGCGCTCGCGGCGCTCCATCTGGGTCAGCATCGCCTCGACCCTGGTCTTCGCCGCGCTGATCTGGGTCGGCGTGGTCTCGACCCCCGGCTGGCACTCCGTCCAGCAGTCGTTCTTCGACCTGGGTGAGGCCTGGCGGGCGGTGCCGAGTGTGCTCGCGGGGCTGTGGCTCAACATCCGCGTGCTGTTCGCGAGTGCCGCGTGCGTGCTCGTCCTCAGCATCCTGCTGGCGGCGCTGCGCACGCTGCGCGGCGCGGTGTTCTTCCCGCTGCGCGCAGCCGTCGCGATCTACACCGACCTGTTCCGCGGGCTGCCGCTGCTGATCGTGCTGTACCTGGTCGGCTTCGGCATCCCCGCACTCGGGTTCTTCCCGCGCATGCCCGCCGGGTTCTGGGGAACCGTGGCGCTCGTCATCACCTACACCGCGTACGTCAGCGAGGTGTTCCGCGCCGGCATGGAGGCGGTGCACCCCTCGCAGCGGCTCGCGGCCCGCTCGCTCGGCCTGCGCTATTGGCAGAGCCTGCGGCTCGTCGTCCTTCCGCAGGCGCTGCGCAAGGTGACGCCCGCGCTCATGAACGACTTCGTGTCGCTGCAGAAGGACGTCGGCCTGATCTCGGTGCTCGGCGCCGTCGACGCCGTGCGGGCCGCGCAGATCCAGGTGTCCCTCAACTACAACTTCACGCCGTACCTCGTGGCCGGCCTGTGCTTCGTCGTGCTCGCCGTGCCGATGATCCGCCTCACCGACTGGTACTCGGCCCGCCTCGCCCGCCGCGAGCAGATGGGAAGCGTCGTATGAGCGCCCTGCTCTCACTCACCGGCATCCGGAAATCCTTC
Source organism: Gryllotalpicola sp. CP2-P1 (assembly GCF_057512245.1). Classification (NCBI taxonomy): domain Bacteria; kingdom Bacillati; phylum Actinomycetota; class Actinomycetes; order Micrococcales; family Microbacteriaceae; genus Gryllotalpicola; species Gryllotalpicola sp. CP2-P1. The sequence goes on along the minus strand of NZ_JBLRDT010000017.1, from coordinate 22,108 downwards.
GGCGACCACGAGGTGCTCGCCGGCATCGACCTCGAACTCGCCCAGCACGAGGTCGTCGCCCTGATCGGGGCGAGCGGCTCGGGCAAGTCGACCCTGCTGCGCTGCGTCAACCTGCTCGAGCGCATCGACGACGGCCGGATCGTGCTCGCCGGCGAGGACATCAGCGACCCGCGCGTCGACGCCGACGGCGTTCGCGCCCGCATCGGAGTCGTCTTCCAGCACTACAACCTGTTCCCGCACCTCAGCGTGATCGACAACGTCACCCTCGCCGCGCGCCACGTGCACAGGATGTCGAAGGCGGATGCCATGGCGAAGGGCCTCGCCCTGCTCGAGCGCATCGGCCTCGGCGCCAAGGCGCGCGACTACCCCGACCGCCTCTCCGGCGGTCAGCAGCAGCGCGTCGCGATCGTGCGCGCGCTGGTCACGGACCCGGCCCTGCTGCTGCTCGACGAGATCACGAGCGCTCTCGACCCCGAACTCGTCGGCGAGGTGCTCGACCTCGTGCGCTCGCTCAAGGAGCAGGGCACGACGATCCTGATGGCGACGCACGAGATGGACTTCGCGCGCGAGGTGGCCGACCGGGTCGTGTTCCTCGACGCCGGAACGATCGTCGAGCAGGGGGCACCCGACGCGTTCTTCGACCACCCGGAGCAGGAGCGCACGAAGCGGTTCCTCACGCGCCTCGGGGCGCGGCGGAGGTAGCGCTCGCGGCAAGGCCGTGCGGCCCGGGCATCCGTTCACCCCGCGTTAGCGGCGGGTGTAAAGATAGGGCGCATGGATGGCGAGAACACGCTGGTCGAGGACACGCTCGGCAGCGACAACCTGGACGACGACTTCGAGCCCTGGAACGCCGAGTCCGACCCCTCGCTGCCCCGTGACCGCTACATCGACCGCGAGCTGAGCTGGCTCGCCTTCAACCAGCGGGTGCTCGAACTCGCCGAGGACCCCAAGCTGCCGCTGCTCGAGCGGACCAACTTCCTCGCGATCTTCGCCAACAACCTCGACGAGTTCTTCATGGTGCGCGTGGCGGGCCTCAAGCGCCGCATCATGACCGGCCTCGCCGTCCCCACGAACACGGGCAAGGCTCCCGCCGATGTGCTGGCGGATGTCTCGGCCAAGGCTCATGAGCTGCAGCTGCGCCACGCCCGCGCCTTCCAGCAGATCGGGCAGGAGCTGCGCGAGAAGGGCATCACGCTCGCCTCGTGGGACGAGCTCACGGAGGACGAGCGCGCCCCCCTGCGCGAGCTCTACCAGAAGCAGATCTTCGCGGTGCTGATGCCGCTCGCCGTCGACCCGGCGCACCCGTTCCCGTACATCTCGGGCCTCTCGCTCAACCTGGCCGTGCGCGTGCGGAACACGAAGACCAAGAAGGAGCAGTTCGCGCGCCTCAAGGTGCCCACCGTGTTGCCCCGCTTCATCCGCATCGACGGCGGCGGCTCCGACAGGGTGCGCTACATCCTGCTTGAGGACCTCATCGCGAACCAGCTCGACGAGCTCTTCGCCGGAATGGAGGTCGTCGAGCACCACATCTTCCGCGTCACCCGCAACGAAGACGTCGAGATCGACGAGGACGAGACCGAGAACCTGATCCAGGCGCTCGAGAAGGAGCTGCTGCGGCGCCGCTTCGGGCCGCCCATCCGCCTCGAGGTCACCGAGGACATGGACCCCGTCACCCTCGACCTGCTGGTGCGCGAGCTCGACATCACCGAGCAGGAGATCTACCGCCTGCCGGCGCCGCTCGACCTGCGCGGCCTGTTCGACCTGGGGCGCATCGACCGGCCCGAGCTCAAGTACCCGCCGCACGTGCCCGTCACGGCCGCCCAGCTGCAGCCGAGCGAGCCGAACGCCAAGCCCGACATCTTCGCCGCGCTGCGCCGCCAGGACGTGCTGGTGCACCACCCGTACGAGTCGTTCGCGACCAGTGTGCAGGCGTTCCTCGAGCAGGCGGCGCGCGATCCCAATGTGCTCGCGATCAAGCAGACGCTCTACCGCACGAGCGGCGACAGCCCCATCGTCGAGGCGCTCATCGACGCGGCGGAGGCCGGCAAGCAGGTGCTCGCCCTCGTCGAGATCAAGGCGCGCTTCGACGAGCAGAACAACATCGAGTGGGCGCGCAAGCTCGAGAAGTCGGGCGTGCACGTCGTCTACGGCCTCGTCGGCCTCAAGACGCACTGCAAGCTCGCCCTCGTCATCCGGCAGGAGGGCGGGCAGCTCAAGCACTACAGCCACGTCGGTACGGGCAACTACAACCCGAAGACCAGCCGCGTCTACGAGGACCTCGGCCTGTTCACCTCCGACGACCAGGTCGGCAAAGACCTCACCCGCCTGTTTAACGAGCTCTCGGGCTATGCCATCGAGAAGAAGTTCAAGCGGCTGCTCGTCGCGCCGCTGCACCTGCGCAAGGGGCTGCTCAAGGCCATCGCCCAGGAGACCAAGAACGCCCTCGCGGGCAAGCCCGCAGGCATCCGCATCAAGGTCAACTCGATGGTCGACGAGGCCATCATCGACGCGCTCTATCAGGCGAGCCGCGCCGGCGTCCCGATCGACATCTGGGTGCGCGGTATCTGCGGCATCAAGCCCGGGCAGGAGGGCTACAGCGAGAACATCCGCGTGCGCTCGATCCTCGGCCGCTACCTCGAGCACTCGCGCATCTTCAGCTTCGAGAACAACGGCGACCCGCTCATGTACATCGGCAGCGCCGACATGATGCACCGCAATCTCGACCGCCGCATCGAGGCGCTCGTGCGCCTCACGAAGCCCGAGCACATCAGCGAGCTCACCGAGCTGTTCGACCTCGCGATGAGCGACGAGACGTCGTCGTGGTCGCTCGAGTCCGACGGGTCGTGGGCGCGGCACTCCGTCGACGAGTCGGGCGCGCCGCTCGTCGACCTGCAGAACCGGCTCATGTACCAGATCTCGCACCGACCCCGTTCGGCCACTCGCCTGTGACGGACGGGCCTGTTCTCGCCGCGGGTGCGGTGTGCTGGCGCATCGTGGACGGAGACGTCCGCGTGCTCGTCATCCACCGCCCCCGCTATGACGACCTGACCCTGCCGAAGGGGAAGGTCGACCCGGGCGAGACGCTTCCGCAGACCGCCGTGCGCGAGGTGCGCGAGGAGACCGGGCTCTCGATCACGCTCGGCATGCCGTTGTCGCAGACCGAGTACACGATCGCGAGCGGGCGCGAGAAGATCGTTCACTACTGGACGGCCGAGGTGACGGAAGCCGCAGCGAAGGCATCCCGCTTCAAGCCGAACTCCGAGGTCGACGCCGTGCACTGGATGCCGCTCGCGAAGGCCAGGGTCGCCCTCAGCTACGAGCACGACATCAGGCTGCTCGAGGAGTTCGCGCAGCTGCACGAGAAAGCCGGTGGCGCCACGTTCGGCATCATCGTGCTGCGGCACGCTAAGGCCCTGCCCCGCGCAGAGTGGACCGGATCGGACGAGAAGCGCCCCCTCGCCTCGCGCGGGGTGCTGCAGGCGCAGCACATCGTGCCGACGGTGCGGGCGTGGCAGCCGCGCCGCATCATCACCTCCCCCGCGGTGCGCTGCGCCGCGACCGTCGCACCGCTCGCGCGCGCTCTGGACCGCAAGCCGCGCCACGAGCCCGGCATCAGCCAGGATGCCTGGGACGACGGCGCCGCGCAGGTGCCCGAGGTCGTCGCCAAGCGCCTGGTTGCGGGGAAGACCGCTGTGCTGTGCAGCCATCGGCCCGTGCTGCCCGACATCCTGCGCGAGTTCGCCCTCGCCACGGGCACACCGGTCACCTGGCAGCTGCGAGAGGCGGCGGTGCTCGAGCCCGCGGCGTTCACGATCGTGCACTTGTCACGTCTGCACCCAACGGCGGGGATCCTCGCGCTCGAGACGCACAACCCGATCTGACGGGGCAGGGCGGCGCGCCCGCGGCGGGGGCGCACGGCCGCCGTTTGATGCTCGTTCACCGTTCGTTTACCCACGCGGCAGAGTCTCGTCAGGCGCCCCGCTTAGCGTCGCCAACGGGTCGGCACCGACCCCGTGCTCCGCGCGCACCCGAAGTCCTTCTGCCGCGCGGGCGAACAATCCATTCCGAAAGGGAACACAGTGAAGCTCAAGAACGTGGCGGCTGCGGGCGCTCTCGCCCTTGCTACCGCTCTCGCGCTCTCGGCCTGCGGCGGCAACAGCGGCTCCGACGGCGCGGCGAACACTCCGTCGCCTGCCAAGACCGTCGACTACAGCTCGCTCTCCGGCACCATCACCGCCGGCGGCTCGTCGGCCCAGGCCAACGCGCAGACCGCGTGGGCCGCCGCTTTCAAGGGTCTCGGCGCCAACGTCACGATCAACTACGACAAGTCGCAGGGCTCGGGCGGCGGGCGCACCAACTGGCTCGGCGGCAGCTACGACTTCGCCGGCACCGACTCGGCGCTCTCGGCCGACGAATTCACTCAGGCGAAGACCACCTGCGGCCCCGACGGCGGCCTCAACATCCCCGTCTACCTCTCGGGCGTCTCGGTCATCTACAACCTTCCGGGCGTCGACAAGCTCAACCTGAGCGCCGAGGTCATCGCGAAGATCTTCTCGGGCTCCATCAAGACCTGGAACGACCCGGCCATCAAGGCGCTGAACTCGGGCGCCGACCTGCCGAGCAGCCCGATCGCCACCGTGCACCGTTCCGACGGCTCGGGCACGACCAACAACTTCACCTCGTACCTCAACCAGGTCGCGCCGAGCGTGTGGACCAACGCGCCGAGCAACGACTGGCCGTACCCGAACGTGGGCTCGGGCCAGCAGGGCGGCTCCGGCGTCGTGAACACCGTCACCGCCACCGCGAACAGCATCGGCTACGCCGACCAGAGCTCGATCGGCAAGGCGACGCAGGCCGACATCCAGGCCGGCACCTCGGGCAGCACCTTCGTGACCTACTCGGCCGACGGCGCGACCAAGGCCTTCGACGACGCCGCGCAGGACGCGTCGCAGGGCGACGGCGACCTCACCAAGAAGCTCGACTACACCAAGATCACCGGTGCCGACGCCTACCCGATCCCGCTGCTGTCCTACGCCGTGACCTGCAAGACCTTCAAGGACTCGACGCAGGGCAAGCTGACCGCCGCGTACCTCGGCTTCATCGGCAGCAAGACCGGCCAGGATGTCGCGGAGAAGAACGCCGGCGCGGCGCCTCTTCCCACCAGCATCCAGGACGAGATCGCCAAGACCGTCGCGCTGATCAAGTAAGACCGCACGACGGAAGCACCGCTGAACGACGGTCGGGCTATCACCTGGTAGCCCGACCGTCGCACAATAAAGCGTCACCCCCTCCCGACCCGACGAGGAACGAGAAACACCCCGTGACTGAGTCCACCGCCGCAGTCTCCCCGCGTCGGATCGTCGCCAGGGCACGCCCCAGCGACAGAATCTTCAGGTTCCTGAGCACAGGCTCGGCCGCGCTGATCATCGTGATCCTGGCCGGGGTGGCGCTCTTCCTGATCATCCGCTCCGCCCCCGCCATCGGCGCGAGCTGGACGACCGGCGAGCTCGCCGGCGGCACCACGGCCCACCACGCGAACTTCTGGGCGTACACCGCTCCGCTCGTCTGGGGAACGCTGTGGGTCTCGCTGCTCGGCCTCGTCATGGGCGCCCCGGTCGCTATCGGAATCGCCCTCTTCATCTCGCACTACGCGCCGCGCAACCTCGCCGGGGTGCTCGCGTACCTCGTGGACCTGCTGGCGGCCGTGCCGTCGATCATCTTCGGCCTGTGGGGCATCTTCACGATCCGCAAGTTCCTGCTCCCGTTCCAGGCATGGTTGAACCACCACGCCGGGTGGTTCCCGGTCTTCGGCGGCGAGCTGAGCCAGACCGGCTCGACGATGTTCGCGGGCGGCGTCGTGCTCGCGGTCATGATCCTGCCGATCATCACCTCGATCACCCGCGAGATCTTCCTGCAGACCCCGCGCCTTCACGAAGAGGCCGCCCTGGCGCTCGGTGCGACGAAGTGGGAGACGGTGCGGCTCGCCGTCTTCCCCTACGCCCGCAGCGGCATGCTGAGCGCCGTGCTGCTCGGGCTCGGCCGTGCGCTCGGCGAGACGATGGCCATCGCGCTCATCATGTCCCCCACCGTCGGCTTCTTCCTCACCTGGTTCACCGACAACCAGAACTCTCAGACCATCGCCGCGAACATCGCGCTGAACTTCCCCGAGTCGACCACGCTGCAGCGGCAGGCCCTGATCGGAACCGGTCTCGCGCTCTTCGTCATCTCGCTGGTCGTGAACTTCGCCGCGCGCTTCATCATCGGCCGCACCGGGAAGTCGACCGGCGGCAAGAAGGCGCGGCGCCTGCCCCCGACGAACCCGTCGACGATGATCGCCCTCGACGACGCCGAGGGCCCGCTCGAGGCCCTGCACCCGCACGCCTCCTCCGCCCACCCAGAGGGCCCGAAGCCCAGCCGACCCGAAGGGCCGCGTTCATGAGCGCCACCGCCGTCCCCAACGCGCCGTCGCCGAAGCGCGAGGTCGACAACGCCCTCACCTCAGGGCAGCTGCCGCGGTACTTCGAGGTCTGGTCGCTGCTCGGCGCGCTCGCCGTCAGCGCGGTCCTGTTCGCCCTCGTCGGCTTCAACATCGTCGGCTGGATCGTGGTCGCGGCGATCGTCTACCTGCTCGCCGTCGGCGTCATCTCCGCCGTCACCGAGAACCGCCGGAAGGCCGTCGACCGCCTCGTGCGAGGTGTCGTCGTGATCATGTTCCTGCTCGCGCTCGCGCCGCTCGTCTCGACCCTCATCGACGTGATCGCCCGCGGCGCGCACGATGCGTTCGACCCGAGCTTCGTGTTCAAGACAGGGGGCACGCACTTCGACCCGGTGTCGCTCAAGGTCACGACGACCATCGGGGCCTGGCAGTCCGTGGTCGGCACGCTCATCATCACCGGCATCGCGACGGTCATCAGCGTCCCGATCGGCATCCTGACCGCGATCTACCTGGTCGAGTACGGCCGCCCCAACGCCTGGATGAACCGGACCGTCACCTTCCTGGTCGACGTCATGACGGGCATCCCCTCGATCGTCGCCGGCCTGTTCGCGTTCTCGCTGTTCACGCTGATCGTCGGGCCGAAGGCGTTCAGCGGCCTCTCGGCGGCGATCGCGCTGTGCGTGCTGATGATCCCGATCGTCGTCAGAAGCAGCGAGGAGATGCTGAAGCTCGTCTCGATCGACCTGCGCGAGGCATCCTATGCACTCGGCACGACGAAGTTCGTGACGATCACCCGCATCGTGCTGCCGACCGCCATCTCGGGCCTCATCACGGGTGTGATGATCGCGATCGCCCGCGTCATCGGCGAGACGGCCCCGATCTTCATCGCCGCGTCGTTCACGAACAACTTCAACGCGAACCCCCTGCACGACGCAATGTCGACGCTTCCCGTCATGGCGTACACGGGCTACAAGTTCCCGAGCACCGACATCGCGGCGTCGTACGACTCGGCGTGGGGTGCGGCACTGCTGCTCGTCATCCTGGTGGTCATCCTCAACCTCATCGCCCGAATCGTCGCCCGCATCTTCGCCCCCAAGGGCCTGCGGTAGTCACCCGAGAGAAACGAAACGGATTCCTGTGTCCAAGCGCATCGAGGTCAACGACCTCAACGTCTACTACGACAAGTTCCTGGCCGTCGAAGGCGTCTCCATCAACATCGAACCGCGCACGGTGACCGCCTTCATCGGCCCCTCGGGCTGCGGCAAGTCGACGTTCCTGCGCACGCTCAACCGAATGCACGAGGTGATCCCGGGCGCGCACGTCAAGGGCGAGGTGCTCATCGACGGCAACGACCTCTACGGGCCCGGCGTCGACCCCGTGCTCGTGCGTCGGCAGGTGGGCATGGTGTTCCAGCGGCCGAACCCGTTCCCGACGATGTCGATCCGCGAGAACGTCCTGGCCGGCGTGCGCCTCAACAACACGCGGATCTCGAAGTCCGACGCCGACGACCTCGTCGAGTCCTCGCTGCGCGGCGCGAACCTCTGGGAAGAGGTCAAGGACCGCCTCGGCCTGCCCGGCTCAGGCCTCTCGGGCGGTCAGCAGCAGCGCCTCTGCATCGCCCGCGCGATCGCCGTGAAGCCCGACGTGCTGCTCATGGACGAGCCGTGCTCGGCCCTCGACCCGATCTCGACGCTGGCCATCGAGGACCTCATCGAGGACCTCAAGCAGGAGTACACGATCGTCATCGTGACCCACAACATGCAGCAGGCCACCCGGGTGAGCGACAAGACCGCGTTCTTCAACATCGCGGGCACCGGGAAGCCGGGCCACCTGATCGAATACGACGACACGGCGACGATCTTCTCGACCCCGAAGGTGAAGGCGACCGAGGACTACGTCTCGGGCCGCTTCGGATAGGCCCGCATTCGCTCCGCTACGCGCGAACGCCCTCGGGAAGACCCCGGGGGCGTTCTCGGTTAGACTCGAATGGCCGGGCCGCAGTAACCCCGGGCTCCAACTTTCGCCGCTTCGAGCGGCCTCGCGCCGAGAGGCGTTCTGCGGCCCGGTTATTCTTTTGCCCTAGGCCGGCTCCGGCGCGCGATAGCTTCCCGAGCGGACATCGTCGAGCAGGGGCACGCCGGCGGGCTTCCAGCCGAAGGTCGCGCGCGCCTTCTCGGCGCTGAGGCGGCTCGTCGAGCTCAGCACCTGCGCGAACGGGCCGAAGCTCTGCTCGGCCGTCGCGAGCGGGATGGACGTGGGCCGCGCCCCCGTGAGCTCCGCGATCGCCTCGGCGAGCCCACGGAAGCTGAACGGCGCGTCGCCCACCGCGTTGTAGATGCCGCCCACCGGGTGCGCGAGGGCCGCCGCATAGAGCGCGGCGAGATCGTCGACGTGAATCGGATGCCACGTGTTCGCGCCGTCGTCGATGTAGGTCGCGGCGCCGGTCTGCGCCGCGGAGTCGATGAGCCCGGTGATGAGCCCCGAGCCGCCCCTGCCGTAGACGAGCCCCGCACGCACGATGATCGGCGTGATCCCTCGCGCGGCCAGCACGACGCGCTCTGCCTGCGCCTTGACCGGCTGGGCGCTCGCCTCGGGAAGCTCGGCTTCTTCTGCGGTGTCCCGCAAGGGGCCGAAGCCGTAGACGAGGCCCGTGCTCGTGTAGACGACCGGCTTTGCGGCATCCCCGACCCCTGCGCCCTGAACCAGCGCCGCGACGGCGGCGAGCTCCGTCGCATTCGCCTCGTCCGTCATCGAGTAGTCGACGGCCGCGTGGATCACGGCGTCGGCGGCCTCTGCGGCTGCGCGCAGCACGCCGGCGTCCGCCAGCTCGCCGCGGACAGGGGTCGCGCCGACCGCCGTGAGCTTCGCCGCGCTCGCGTCGGATCGCGCCAGTGCGCTGACCTCGTGGCCGGCGGCGACGAGATGCTCGACCAGCACCGAGCCCACGTAGCCGGTGCCGCCCGTGATGAAGACCTTCATTCCGTTCCTTTCGCTTCGGCGACCTCGCGGCCGCGGAACGACGGTAAACTCTGACATCAATGTCAAGGTCAAGTCGGTGGGAGAGCGGATGCGCATCGGTGAGCTGAGCGAGCGGACCGGGGCGAGCGCTCGGTCGATCCGCTATTACGAGCAGCTCGGGCTGCTGACGTCGGCGCGGCTCGGGAACGGGTATCGCGAGTTCGACGACTCGGCCGTCGCGACGGTCGACACGATCAAGGCGCTCATCGACCTGGGCTTCCCGACGGAGCTGATCCAGAGAGTGCTCCCCTGCACGGGCGACGCGGGCCCGGCCGGCCAGGACTGCGGCGTGCTGATGCGGCGGGTGGCCGAGATCCGCGACGAGATGGATGCCAAGGCCGCGCGCCTGATCGAGACACGCGATGCCCTGACGGGCTTTCTCGCGCGAGCCGAGACGGGCGCCTCTGTGCAGCTGGGGGCCGCGTGACCGGGCATCGGGTTTTCGAGCTCGAGTTCGCCAGGCTCTACCCGCTCTATGCCGAGAAGGTCGAGCGGAAGGGGCACACGACCGCGGAGCTCGACGAGGTGATCGAGTGGCTCACGGGGTACGACGCCGCGGGCCTCGAGCGCGCGCGTTCAGACGGCACCGATCTCGCGGGGTTCTTCGCCCACGCGCCGGCGATGAACCCGAACGCGTCGCTGATCACGGGCGTCATCTGCGGCGTCCGCGTCGAAGACATCGAGGACCCGCTGATGCAGAAGATCCGCTACCTCGACAAGCTCGTCGACGAGCTGGCGCGCGGGAAGAAGATGACGTCGATCCTGCGGAGCTGACGGCTCGAGCTACAGCGACGACTCCGGTGTGCTCATCGCCGTCCCGATTCATCGGACATACGACCTGTACGTGCCACGGCATCCCGTCGCACTGTTACCTAGAAGCGTGGGCCCAAACCCCCGCGTCGTAATCGTCGTCGGCAGCACCCGCCCAGCCCGCATCAGCCTCGATGTCGCCGCCTGAGTTCAGACCGCCCTGAACCGCCTGAGCGACATCAGCTACGAAATCCTCGATCTAGCCAACATCGACCTGCCGTTCCTCGACGAGCCCACCCCTGCGGGCTATAGGCAGTATCCTCACGATCACACGCGGCGGTGAAGCGAACTCGTGTCGAGCTACGACGGCTTCTTCTTCGTATTCCTGCAGTACAACTGGGGCTACCCCGGGGTACTCAAGAACGCGCTTGACTTCCTCTACCGCGAGTGGCAGGGCAAACCCGCAACCCAGTTCACTGGGGGATCCGCGGCGCGACGCAGTTCCATCAGATCATGCTGGGACGTCACATGGCCCCACTGCCTACGCGCGTCGAGGCCGTCTATACCGATGACGACGCCGACCCCAGCGGTCGACTTCTCCGCGCTGAGGCAACGTTCGGCACGACGCGCCCGGCGCTGCACGCGATCGATGTAGAGTTCCGGGCACAGCTGATGCGGTGACGACGACTGCTCTTGGACGATACGGAGCTACAGGCTTTGTTGAGGCAGACGCCAGCTCACAGACCGACGGAGCGCTGCTTCTCGAACCAGCGCTGACGCCAGCTGTTGCCTGCGCGCTCGTAAGTGACGCGCGCGTGACAGTTCCGGCAGCGTACGTCGCACTTTACGATCTCAGCGTCGATTTTCCGAAGGTTGTGGCCGAATCGGACCAACCGCATGACGTCGGAGATCTTCACAACGCCCGGGCGGTGGTCGAAGTCGAGCACTCGGATGTCCTGTTCGCCGCAGTCCACACAAGGATGCGAACTCAGATAGCTCCCGATGTGATCTTGCGCCAGTTGGCGAGCAAGCCTGGTCCGCTCCATGATGACGCGAATGTGCTTCTCGCGGTTCTCGGCGAAATAGCGACGCGCATTTGCCCGGTTGCACTCGCGGCAGACGTTCTGAAGACCATCGGGGGCGCGGCTCTTCCTGTTGAACGAAGTCAGCGGAAAGAGTCCCTTGCAAAGCGTGCACTGCTTCATGGGCCGAATCTACATTCGACCTCTGACATTGGTGCCCCCGGTGAGACTCGAACTCACGACCAACGGATTAACATGGCTGCACTGGGTTTCCCCAGCCACCGCGGGCGAGCGGCTTGCAGTCCTGGACTATCTCACCACCTTCGGCCGTGCCGGTCAGGTGCGTCGCGTGTAGTCTCTGAGGTTCCCTCTCGGTTACCTGCTGATTGCCCAATCCTCGGGATTGTCACTGCCTCGCGGCGAGTACCCTCGGCTCTCAGGGTGTTCCAGCATATAGCGACGTTCATCCGACGCATTTCTGCGCCGGCGCTCCTATTTTTAGTTGAAGTCCGCAGCTCTACCGACTGAGCTACAGGGGCATGCAAACAGCGTAACCTGCCTCGAGCACTGAAACCGCCCGGCGCCGAAAGAGGCGCCGGGCGGGAATCCCCAGGTGTCAGACTCTGTTGCGTCCGCTGATGGCGCGGACGATCCACACGATGATGGCGAACAGCGCAAGCACGATCCCGACCCAGAGCAGCCAGCTCGCAGCCTGCACGAATCCGCCAGTGAGCAGCAAAATGACGGCCACTATGGCGACGATGATCAGCAAAATGTTCATGCCTTGACGGTGCCCGAACGCCGCTTGCGACAAAACCCCCTTGACACCCCGGAAGGATTCCTGTTGGCAGACGATTTCCACAAGCCCGTCAAACTGCCCGGCCGGGTGTTCGAGGGGTTCCACGGCGGCCAGGACCCGGCCGTCGCGCTGCGCGTCGCCCACGAGACCGCGCACGCCCTGATCTCCCGCGTGCACGCGGACCCCGACCCGGCGGTGATCGACCGGCTCGTCGGCTACACGGACCGGCACGGCATCGACGCGATCGCGGAGCTGTGGTCGCAGGCAGCCGCCCGAACCCTTCCCGGCGCCCTCTGGCGCATCTACCTCGTGCGGGTGCTGATCAGGCAGAACCCCGACGAGACCAGCTACCTCTACCAGCGCGGGGCGGACGCGACCCCCACCATCGACCCCATCGTCGCCGGGGCCCAGGAGCCGACCGGGCCCACTGAGATCGTCGAGCTCGCCGACCAGATCCTGCGCGGCGCGTTCCAGGGTGACTTCGCCGACGCGCTCGATCGCGCCGCGGCCTTCTGCCGCGTCGAGGCCGCGGGCGCCGCCGCGCTGGCCGACTCGGTCGATGCCGTCGACTCCGAGCGAGCCACCGAGCTCACCACCCGCGCCTCGAGGTTCGTGCAGACCGGCGACGAGCTCGGCGCGTGTGCGCGGCTGTGGCGGGCGGAGTCGCTGGACTAACGAACCAGCTGGCCGGTGAGGTAGGCGACGATGACGTTCGCCAGCAGTTCGGTGCCGTGCCGGCGACCATCGGCCTCGAGCGGGTCGCCGAAGAACACACCGGACTCGGTGATCGTGAACCTCGTGCCGCCGTCGACCGGCTCCAGCTCGATCGTGGCGATCGAGACGGACGAGCGGGTCTCGCCCTCGTACATCTCGTAGGCGTAGACGATGCGCTCGTTCTCGACGATGTCGTAGTAGTGCGCACGGAAGACGTGCGCGGGGCCGTCGGGAGCGCCGACCGAGTTGAACTCGTCACCGCCGACGCGGAAGTCGAAGCTGCGCGGAGCCTTCTCGACGAAGCCGTCCGGCCCGGTGAACCAGGCGCGCTTCTCGGCGTCGTCGGCGAAGCACGCGAAGACGCGCTCAGGTGATGCGGGAACGGTGCGTTCGACAGTGAACGAGCCGTGGGTGGTGGTCATTTCGGATCCTTCCGGGAAGGCATTTCTGGGTGGTCGATGAGGTGCCGGGTGAGACGGTCGAGACGGCTCTCCCACTCGCGGCGGCGCGCGTCGATCCACGACTGCACCGCGCCGAATGCCTCGACGTCAACGGCGCAGGTGCGCACGCGGCCCTGCTTCGCCGTCGTGACGAGGCCACTCGCCTCAAGCACGCGCAGGTGCTGCAGGACGGCCGCCATGGTCATCGCGAGCGGTGCCGCGAGTTCGCTGACGGATGCCGGACCGCGCACCAGCCGCTCGACCATCGCGCGCCTGCTGGGGTCGGCAAGGGCTTGGAAGGCCCGGTCGAGCGTGTCGGAATGGTTAAGCATGTGCTTAAGTATTGGCACGTGCGCGCGGATGTCAAGGGGCCGGGTGCACTACGCGCCGCGCGCATTTCGCGGGTCCGCGCGTATCGGATCGACTCACGCGTACGCGCAATCACGCGTCCTGCGCGTCGCTCCTACCGCGGCGCATCGGTAACCCGGGTACGGGCTCGGCGCTACGCGGCGGGCGCGGTGTAGCGGATGCCCCAGGTGGCGGACCACGTCTCGTGCGGGGCGAGTCGCTTCAGGCCGAGACCGGAGTTGAAGGCATCCGTCGGGGCAGTCATGGGCTCGAGAGCGAGAGCGACCGCGCCCTCGGGAAGAGTCGCGAACGAGCGGTGCGTGTAGACCTGAAGGAAGCGGAAGGCGTCGTTGCCCCACAGCGTGACCGACGAGCCGTCGGGCGCCGTGAGCACGGCGAGGTCGCCCGGCCCGGCATCCGCATAGCCCTCGTTGAGGTCGAGGTCGCCGACGCGCCGCGGCGCCCGCAGATCGAACTCCGTTCCGTCGACGGGCTTCTGCGCGACGGGGATCAGCTTCTCGTCGAGCTCGAAGTGCGACGACGCGTGCACCGTGAGCTGCAGCTCGCGCGTGTCGACCTCGCCGAGGCGGAAGTACGGGTGCGCGCCGACCGCGACGGGCGCGTCGCTCTCACCGCCGTTCGCGAAGCTGTGGGTGACGGCGAGGCCGTCGTCGGTCAGCTCGTACCGCACGGTCGTGTCGACGAGGAACGGGTAGCCGTTCTGGGGGAAGATCGTGGCCGCCAGTTCGACGAAGTCGGCGCCCTTGTCGGCGAGCTGATAGGCGGTGAATCGCAGCAGACCGTGACTCGCGTTGCCGAGTGCGGGCTCGGTGAGCGGCAGCTGCAAGGTCTGCTCTGTCCCGTCCGCAGCCGTCCAGGTCCACTTGCCGTCACGCACGCGATTCGGCCAGGGCGACAGCACGATGCCCGACGCGGACTGCGGCGACGAGGTCACCGGGAACGGTTCGACGAGGTCGACGCCCGCGATCTGGAACTCGCGGATGCCCGCCGCCAGCTCGGTGATGACCGCCCTGGCCGTGCCGGCCGCGGTCGTGCGGACGATTTCGTACTGCTCTCCGGTGGGTGCTCGCACGTTCGCCAGCCTATGGCCGAGAGGCGGCCCGCTGCCAAGCCCTCCACGCACTCGCGACCATCTCGTCGAGCGTGTTCGTCATCGCCCAGTCGAGGTCGCGGGCGGCCAGCGTGCCGTCGGCGACGGTGCGCGCCGGGTCGCCTGGCCGCCTCGGCGCGATCTCGGGTTCGAAGGGGATGCCCGTGCCGGCCGCCATCGCGTCCATGATCTGCTTCACGGACGACCCGGAGCCGCTGCCGAGGTTGTACACCGGCTCGAGCGGCTCGCCTGCCAGCATCCGCCGGGCTGCGGCCACGTGGGCCTGCGCGACGTCCGCGACGTGCACGTAGTCGCGCACGCACGTGCCGTCGGGCGTCGGGTAGTCGTTGCCGAAGATCTTCGGCGTGCGCCCCTCGTCCAGCGCGCGGAAGACCAGCGGGAACAGGTTGTGCGGGCTCGTGTCGCGCAGCTCGGGACTGCCGGAACCCACGACGTTGAAATAGCGCAGCGAGGTGTGCACGAGACCCGTGGCGCGCCCCTGGTCGGCGAGCAGCCACTCGCCGATCAGCTTCGTCTCGCCGTAGGGCGACTCGGGCGTCGTTGCCGTCGACTCGGTGACGAGCTCGACGGTCGGCGTGCCGTAGACGCCCGCCGACGACGAGAACACGATGCGCGCGACGCCGGCGCGCTGCATGGCGGCGAGCAGCGCGGCCGTGCCCGTCACGTTCTGCTCGTAGGTGTGCAGCGGCAGCTTCACCGACTCGCCCGCGTACTTGTAGCCCGCAAGGTGCACGACGCCGTCGATCGGATGCCCGGCGAAGATCGCATCGAGCGCCGCGCCGTCGAGGATCGACGCCTCGACGAAGGGCACCTCGGCCGGCACGAAATCACGGTGGCCGCTCGAGAGGTCGTCGATCACGACGACGTCGAATCCGCCTGCGCGCAGTGCGCGGACGACGTGCGAGCCGATGTAGCCGGCGCCACCTGTCACGAGCCAAGCCATGGGGGTTCCTTCCGGGACGGGTGCTTTCAGGCTATCGGCCGGGCAGCACCGCGACGCCGTACGCGTCGAGCGCCACGGGCTCGCCCCCGACCACGAGCGAGCGCTGCTCGGGCGTGTGGTTGATGACGAAGCGGGTGCCGCCGCGCACGACCGTCTCGACGCCGTACTCCGCACCGGGGAAGGCGGCCTCGATGTCGGCATCCGCCAGCACTCGTTCGGCCAGCGCGTCGAACAGCGCCGCATCGGGCTGCGTCGCGACGTACCAGGCCGCACCGCCGCCGGCGGAGGCGCGGCGCGTCACGGCCGCACCGCCCGCGGCATGCCCGTCGGCGAAAGACGCGATGACGTCGGCGTCCGCCACCGTCAGATGCTCCTGCCAGATGGCCGCCTGCCCCTCGAGCTCGCCGCGGATCGTGGTCGGCACGCCGGCCTGCAGGGGCGCGAACTCCTCGACCGAGACGCCGAGGGCGCGCTGCAGCTCGCCACCCGCGCCGCCGAGATAGCCGCCGAGATGCACGTGCAGATTGCGGTCGAGGATGCCCGACTGGAAGCCGACGACGAGGGTGCCGCCGCGCTCGGGCACGGCGGCGAGCACGGCGAGCTCCTCGCGATCTGCCACGTGCAGCAGCGGCGCGAGCACCAGGCGGTAGGCGTCGAGCGGGGCACCCGGGCGTGCGAAGTCGATTGCGACGCCGCGGCGCAGCAGGGCGGCGTACCACTCGAGCACACCGGCGAGGTAGTCGACGCGCGTCGGCGTCGCGTCCTGGCCGAGAGCCCACCACGACTCCCAGTCCCACACGATGGCCGCGGAGGCCGGGACCGCGGCACCGAGCACCCCGGCCTCCGGCGCGCTCAGCTCGGCGAGCTCACGGCCGAGGGCCTGGATCTCGCGGTGCACGCGAGTGTGCTCGCCGCCATGCGGCACCATCGCGGCGTGGAACTTCTCGGCGCCGGAGGCGGACTGCCGCCATTGGAAGTGCAGGATGCCGTCGGCGCCACGGGCCACGGATTGAAAGCTCGTCGTGCGGTGCTGACCCGGCGCCTTCGGTGCGTTGCGGTCGCGCCAGTTCACGGCGCTCGGCGACTGCTCCATGAGCAGCCACGGCTTGCCGCCGCCGAGCGAGCGCATGAGGTCGCGCGTGGCGGCCGAGTGGATGTGCGACAGCGGGTCGGCGGGGTCGGGGTACTCGTCGTCGCTGATGATGTCCATCTCGGGCGCCCAATCCCAGTAGTCGAGATCGGCGAAGAACCCCATGAAGTTCGTCGTCACCGGGATTCCGGGGCTCAGCTCGGCGAGCACGGCGCGCTCGGCGCGGTGCAGCTCGAGCAGGGCCCACGACGAGAACCGCTTCCAGTCGATGAGCTGCGTCGGGTTGCGGAACGTCGGCGCGTAGCGGGGTGCGTCGACCTCGTCGAAGGAGTCGTAGCGCTGCGACCAGAAGCCGGTGCCCCATGCCCGGTTGAGCTCGTCGATCGTGCCGTAGCGGCGCGCGAGCCAGGCGCGGAAGGCGGCGACCGATTCCTCGTCATAGGACGCCGAAACGTGGCATCCGTATTCGTTGTTGGTGTGCCACGCCTCGAGCGCGGGGTGCGCGCCGTAGCGCGTCGCCAGCTCGCGGACGAGGCGGAGCGCATGCTCGCGGTACACGCGCGAGCTCGGGCTGTACTGCTGCCGCGAGCCGAAGCCGAAGCGGATGCCCCGCTCGTCGACCGGCAGGGTCTCGGGGTGCAGCCGCGCAAGCCACGCGGGCGGCGAGGCCGTGGCGGTCGCGAGGATGACCCGGATGCCGCCCGCGTGCAGCTTCTCGAGCACGGTGTCGAGCCACTCGAAGTCGAACTCCCCCGGCCTCGGCTCGAGCCGCGCCCACGAGAACACCCCCACCGTCGCGGTGGTGACCGAGGCGCCTCGCATGAGACGCACGTCGTCGTCCCACACGGAAGGATCCCACTGGTCGGGGTTGTAGTCGCCGCCGAAGCGGAAGCCGGGGAAGATCGACGCCATTCTCAGCCTGCCTTTACCGTGAATCCCTGCTGCTTGCCGTAGCTGACGTTCGCGTCCTGCCACGTCTGCAGCGCCTTGTTGATATCGGTCTTGTTCGCGATCGCCTTGCCGACGCTGTCGGCGAAGATGTCGTTCGCGTGCGCCTGCCACGGCAGGTACGACCAGCCGGCGACGTCGTTCTTCGCGCCGGGGACGATCGTCTGGTAGATCTTCTGACCGCCGAAGTAGTCGTTGGTCTGGTCGATGAACGACGGGTCGTTGAGGTCGGCGACCGTCGACGGGAAGCCCCCGTCCTTGATGAACACCTTGATGCTCTCGGGGTCGGAATTGAGCCAGCGCAGGAACGCAGCGGCGAGGTCCTGGTTCTTCGAGAGCTTCGGGATCACCTCGGTCGAGCCGCCGTTCTCGGCGTTGGCCGGGGTGCCGTCCCAGGTGGGCAGCGCGGCTACGGCCCAGTGGCCCTTGCCCTCGGGAGCGCTCGCGGCGAGCACGCCCGGCATCCAGCCGCCGGCGAGCAGCGTCGCGATCGTGCCGTTGCCGAGATCCTTGTACCACTCGTCGGACCAGCCGGCGATCGTCCCCAGCGAGCCGTCGGCGATCAGCGTGTTGTACAGCTGGGCGTACTTCTTGCTGCCCTCGTCCTGCAGGTCGATGGTCACCTTGGTGCCGTCGACTTTGAAGGGATGCCCGCCGGCCTGCCACATGAGGCTGGTGGCGACACCGGCGTCGCCCGCATCATCGATGAACCACTTGCTCGGGTCGGCCTGGTGGAGCTTCTTCGCGTCGGCGATGTACTCGTCCCAGGTCTTCGGCACGCTGATGCCGTACTGGTCGAAGACGGTCTTGTTGTAGAACAGCGCCATCGGCGCGCTGTCCTGAGGAAGGCCCCAGATGCCGCCGTTCTGCGACACCGCCGCCCAGGTGGCGTCCGTGTACTTCGACTTGAGGTCGCCGAATCCGTACTTGGTGAGGTCGATGAGATCCCCCTGCAGCTGGAAGAGCGGCAACGACTGATACTCGACCTGGGTGACGTCGGGGACGCCCTTGCCGGCCGAGATCGCGTTCTGCACCTTCGTGTTGGAGGTTCCGGCGCCCTGCGTGTTGACGAGGTTCACCTTCACATTGGGATAGGCCTTCTCGAATGCGGCGACCTGGTCCTTGGCCTGGGGCGTCCACGTCCAGTAGCTGATCTCGCCGCCCTTCTTGAGCGCTGCATCGAGCTTCGATGCGCTCGAACCGGAGGATGAGGTGCTGCCGGTGTCGTCCCCGCCGCCCGAGCAGGCGACGAGGGTGCCGCCGACGACGGCGGCGATGGCTCCGAGCGTGATCGCCCGGAGCACGGTGCGTGTGTTCATGTGCTGTGGTTCCTTTCCACTACATCGGGGATGAGGAGGTGGTGCTGAGGGCGGCGCAGTGCCGGGAGGTCACTGCTTGACGCTTCCCGCGCTGAGCCCCGACTGCCAGTAGCGCTGCAGCAGCAGGAACGCGGCGACAATCGGGATGACGGCGAGCAGCGACCCCGTCGTCACCAGCGAGAAGACGGGCTTCGCTCCGACGCCGACGGTCTCGGCGTTCCATTGCTGAAGGCCGAGGGTGAGCGGGTAGAGCTTGGGGTCGTTGAGCATGATCAGAGGCAGGAAGTAGTTGTTCCAGGTGGCGACGATCGCGAACAGGGCGACCGTCACGATCCCGGGAGCGAGCAGGCGCAGGGAGATGGTGCGGAACGTGCGCAGCTCGCCCGAGCCGTCGACCCGCGCCGCCTCCATCAGCTCGGTCGGGATCGCGTCGCTCGCGAACACCCACATCAGGTAGAGCCCGAACGGCGAGATCGCCGACGGCAGGATCACGGCCCACATGGTGTTCGTGAGCCCGACCTTGCTGAAGAGCAAGAAGGTGGGGACCGCGAGCGCCGTGCCCGGCACCGCGATCGCCCCGAGGATGATCGCGAACACCGCCTTCTTGCCGGGGAAGTCGTATTTCGCGAGGCCGTAGCCGCCGAGCGTCGCGAGAACCGTCGCTGCGCCTGCGCCCACGACGACGTAGATCAGGGTGTTGATGAGCCAGCGCCCGTACACGCCGCCCTCATAGGTGAAGACGTCGGCGATGTTCGCGAAGAGGTTGAAGTGACCGAACGCGAACCCGAAGGTGTTGACGAGGTCGGAGTTGCTCTTCGTCGCGCTGATGACGAGCCATGCGAGCGGCACGAGCGTGTAGACGAGCAGCAGCGCCATGACGATCGTGAGGACGACAGACCTGCGGGGCCGGTGCGGAGCCTGGGGCATCCGGCGCGTCAATTCGGTCATCATGCGTCCTTTCGTGAGCCGCGCAGCTGCACGACGTAGGCGATGACGGCGGTGAAGACGCCCATGATGATCGCGACGGTCGCGGCGTAGTTCACCTGGTTGCCCGAGAAGCTGAGCGTGTAGGCGTAGAGGTTCGGGGTGAAGTTCGTCGGGATGATGCCGAGCGCGGTCGTGCGCAGGATGTTCGGCTCATTGAAGAGCTGGAAGCTGCCGATGATCGAGAAGATCGTCGCAATGACGATCGAGCCGCGCAGCGCGGGCAGCTTGACCGAGAAGATCGTGCGGAACGCCCCCGCGCCATCGATGGCGGCCGCCTCGTACAGTTCGCGCGGCACAGTGCTCAGCGCGGCGTAGAAGATCAGCATGTTGTAGCCGAGGAACTCCCAGGTGACGATGTTGCCGATCGCCGGGAGCACCCACTGCGTCGAGATGGGGTCGATCGTGAATCCGAGCAGATGACCGAGCGCCCCGGTCAGGCCGGCGCGCGGGTTGTACATGAAGCCCCACATCAGCACGGCGACCACGCCGGGCACCGCATACGGCAGGAAGAGCACGATGCGGAAGAACGACTTGCCGTGCAGCCGACCGCTGTCGATCGCGAGTGCACAGATCAGCGCGAGCGCCAGCATGATCGGCACCTGCACGACGAGGAACAGCGAGACCCGCAGCACCCCCGACCAGAAGTCGGCGTCTGTGAACGCCTGCAGGTAGTTGGCGAAGCCCACGAAGTGGTTCCCGCCGATGAGCTGGTTGCGGTACAGGCTCAGATAGATCGAATACCCCACGGGCACGACGACGAGCAGGACGAATCCGATGAAGAACGGCAGCACGAAGCCCCAGCCTGCGGCCGAGATGCGCCGCTTCAGCGGGCTGTGCTTCGTGCGCGGCGCCGCTCGCTCGGCACGTGGCCGAGGGGGCGCGACAGAGATCTGGGACGTCATTGTCTCTCTTCGGGTCAGCGGATGTTTGCGCAAACTGTTTGCGTAAACATTCCGGCTCGGGCAGGCTAGCATCGACCTGGCCGATCGTGTCAAGCAACGATTTGGTCGCATTGCAGCCGTACGAGGAGCGCCATGACGAGCACCCTGGGAGGACGGCCCGCGCGTGCGGCATCCATGCTCGATGTCGCCCGGCTGGCGGGCGTGTCCCAGCAGACGGTGAGCCGCGTCTCGAACGGCTCGGACGCCGTGAAGCCCGACACGAGGGAGCGCGTGCTCGCCGCCATGGAAGAGCTCGGCTACCGGCCGAACAGCGCCGCGCGCGCACTCAAGTCGGGCCGATTCCTCACCCTCGGGGTGCTCATGCACAACCTCAAGGCGTTCGGCTCGAGCCGCATGCTCGAATCCATCGACTTCGCGGCGGCCCAGCGCGGCTACTCGATCGAGCTGATCTCGATCAAAGACCCCTCGACCACCGAGATCACCCGCGCGCTCAGCAGACTCGACCACGAGGCGGTCGACGGCATCGTCATGCGCCTCGACGCCGAGCACGTGCGCGAGCAGGCGATCGACTTCCCCACGCGCATCCCGACCGTGATCATCGAGAGCGCCTCGTATTCCGACCGCGTCTCGGCCGACGCCGACCAGCGCCAGGGTGCGCGACTCGCCGTCGAGCATCTGCTGGGGCTCGGCCACCCGACCGTGTGGCATGTAGCAGGGCCCGCCGACTATGCCAGCGCCGCGGCGCGTGAGGATGCCTGGCGCGCGGCCCTCGTCGAGGCGGGGCGCCCCGTGCCCGAGGTCGTGCGCGGCGATTGGTCGCCCGACTCCGGCTATCTGGCGGGGAAGCGGCTGCTCGCGGCATCCGAGGCCACCGCCGTGTTCTGCGCCAACGACCAGATGGCGCTCGGCCTGCTGCGCGCGTTCCATGAGGCGGGCCGCGCCGTGCCCGCCGAGGTGAGCGTCGTCGGGTTCGACGACACGCCTGAGGCCGAATACTTCTGGCCGCCGCTGACGACCGTGCACCAGGACTTCGAGAGCGTCGGCGCGAACGCCGTCGCCCTGTTGCTGGAGCAGATCGAGGCGGGGCCGGTTCCCCCGGGCGTGCGGCTCACGCCCAACCACCTGATCGTCAGAAAGTCGACGGATGCCTGGCATGGCTGAAACCCCTGCAACTCCCCCGACCGCCGCCGCCCCCGGGCGGATCACGAAGCGGGTCCACACACTCGCCGACGGCCGCGAGCTGATCTACTTCGACGACGC
>NZ_JBLRDT010000168.1:0-5267 GCF_057512245.1 Gryllotalpicola sp. CP2-P1 | reverse complement strand
CGCCGACGGCACCGGCCACGATGCCCGAGGCGGCGCCCACCCCGAGCCCCCAGCGCGGCCCGAGCACGTCGGCGACCCAGCCGACGATCGGTGCGCCGATGGGCGTGCCGCCCATGAAGATCGCCATGTAGATCGCCATCACGCGGCCGCGCACGGCCGGGTCGGTCGCGAGCTGCACGGTGCCGTTCGCGGTCGTCATGAGCGTCTGCGAGAACAGGCCGATCAGCGCGAGCGCCGCGCCGAAGAGCCAATACGTGGGCATGACGGCGGCGATGAGGCATCCCACGCCGAACAGCAGCGCGCCCACGAAGAGCAACGAGATCCTCGGCTTCTCACGCCGCGCCGAGAGCAGCGCGCCGGCCACCGAGCCGACCGCCATGATCGACGACAGCACGCCGAACTCTCCCGCGCCCTTGCCGAACACGGTCGACGCCATCGTCGAGGTGTAGATCGGGAAGTTCAGCCCGAAGGTGCCGATGAGGAACACCATCACGAGGATCACCATGATGTCGGGGCGCCGCCGCACGTAGCGGAACCCGTCGACGAGGCCCCCGCGGCGCGACGAGCGCAGCTGGGGGTTGAGCTGGTCCTTCTTCATGAGCTGCAGCGAGATGAGCACCGCGGCGAAGGTGACCGCGTTGATGAGGAACACCCACCCGGCGCCGACGGCCGCGGTCATGAGGCCCGCCACCGCGGGGCCGATGGTGCGGGCCGCGTTGAACGACGCCGAGTTGAGCGCCACGGCGTTCGAGAGGTTGCGGGCGTCGACGAGCTCGCCGACGAAGGTCTGGCGCGCGGGCGAGTCGAAGGCGGCGGCCACGCCGAGCAGCAGCGCGAACACGTACACGTGCCACAGCTGCACCACGCCCGTGACCGTCATGATGCCGAGTCCCGCGCCGAGCAGGCCCATCGCGCCCTGGGTGCACATCAGCAGCTTGCGGCGGTCGAAGCGGTCGGCGGCCCAGCCGGTGACCGGCAGCAGCACGAGCTGCGGGCCGAACTGCAGCGCCATCGTCACGCCCACGGCGGTGGCGTTGTTGTGGGTCAGCTCGGTGAGGACGATCCAGTCCTGCGCGGTGCGCTGCATCCACGTTCCGACGTTCGAGACGATCGCGCCGAGGAACCAGATGCGGTAGTTGACGCCGGCGAGGGACCGGAAGAGGTTGTTCAAATCGTGGGGCTTTCGGGGTTTCCAGCGGTTCTAGCGATCGGCGAGGTCGCGCATGATGACGGATGCCTGGCGCAGCGTCTCTCGCTGCGCGGCGGTGAGCTCGCGCGTGCGCTTCGCGAGCCACTGCTCGCGGCGGCGCCGCGTCTCGGTGACGAACGCCTCGCCCTCGGCCGTCACGCGCACGACGACCTTGCGCCCGTCGTCGGGGGAGCCCTCGCGCGTAACGTAGCCGCCCGCCTCGAGGGCGTTCACCCGCCGGTTCATCGAGGGCGGGGTGACCCGCTCGGCCTCGGCGAGCTGCCCGACGGTGTGCGGGCCCTCGCGGAAAAGCAGCGCGAGCACGCTGAACTGGCCGTCGGAGAGGTCGTCGCTCGCCTTCTCGGCGCGGATGCGGCGGTTGAGGCGCCCCACGGCGATGCGCAGCAGCGCATCGAGGTCGAGCTCTTCCGGGTGGGGCATGCCTCGAGCCTACTCCTTAGCAATGCTAATTATCTATCCGCAACCACCGAACTTGTTCCCGTTCCGGACGCCTGCGCCCGCCGCCCCGGGTGCAGGCGTCCGGAACGGGAACGAGTTCGGCATGATGTCGTCATGCCGCCGACGAGCGCCCTGACGCACACCTTCACGGACGACTACGGGGTCGTGGTCACGTACTACGAGTTCCCGCTGCCCGACGGACGGAAACCGCGAGGGGTCGTCCAGCTCGCGCACGGCATCGGCGAGCACGCGGGGCGCTACGCGCACGTCGCACGGGCGCTGAACGACGCGGGCTATGCCGTGTTCGCCGACGACCACCGCGGCCACGGGCAGACCGGCCTCGCGCAGTGGGGCGGGGACGCCACCCAGCTCGGCCGCCTCGGCCCGGGTGGTCTGCGGGCGACGATCGGCGATCTGCGTCAGCTCGGCAGGATCGTCAGGGGCAGGCATCCTGAGTCGCCCGTGATCCTGCTCGGGCACAGCTGGGGCTCGCTCATGGCGCAGCGCCTCATCAACGATCACGCGGCCGACTACGACGCCGTGGTGCTGACGGGCACCGCCTACCGCATGCTCGGCTCCATGCGCTCGGGCAACCTGAACGGGCGCCATCGGCACCTCGGCACGACCGGGCACGAGTGGCTGTCGCGCGATGTGGCGATCCAGACCGCCTTCGGCGAGGACCCGCTCAACTTCTCGGCGGAGCCGCTCGCGAAGTTCGGCTTCGTCGACGCGCTGCGGCTGCTCGGGCGGCCCAGCCGCAGTCTCGAGCGCGACATTCCGCTGCTGATCCAGATCGGCTCGGACGACTCGCTCGGCGGCGAGAAGTCGGTGGTGAAGCTCGCGAACGCGTATCGCAGGCGCAGCGGGCTGAGCGACGTGACGGTGCACATCTATGCGGATGCCCGCCACGAGGTCTTCAACGAGCTCAACAAGGACGAGGTGCTCGCCGACCTCGTGGGCTGGCTCGACGCGCGCTTCGCCTGATCACATGCGCGGGTCGACTCGGCGCACGCGGGCGCGCGGGTCGACTCGGCGCAGCCGCCCGCGCGGGTCGACTCGGCGCAGCCGAATGGAGACCGGTCGCTTGACTTAACCAGTTCAGCCCGGGAATGTCGGAGCTGCCCCCGAACGGGGGCGTCAACGGACGTCTCAATGAGGAGAATCCATGCTCAGATCAACCAGGCTGAAGGTCGCCTTCGGAGCGGCCGTCGCCGCCGCGGCCCTTGCGGTGGCGGGCGCCGCGGCCGCACCGGCGGTCGCCGCAACCCCGCACGGGCCCGCCGCGCCGCAGAAGTCCAGTCACGCGCTCGGCCAGTCGCGGCTCTACGTGAAGTCGCCCAGCGCCGACGGCGTGAAGCAGGCGCTCCAGCTCGCGAAGAACCACGACACGAAGGACGCCGTCGCGCTCGCCAAGCTGCTGGCCACGCCGCAGGCCGTCTGGCTCACGAGCGGCACGCCGGCCGAGGTGCGCAAGACCGTGCAGCAGAACGTCGCCGCGGCGACGGTCGAGAAGGCCGTGCCGGTCTTCGTCGTCTACAACATCCCCGGGCGCGACTGCGGGTCGTACTCTGCGGGCGGCGCTCAGACCACGGCCGACTACGAGGCGTGGATCGACGGCGTCGCGGCCGGCATCGGCAATGCGAAGGCCGCGGTCCTCGTCGAGCCCGACGGGCTCGGGCTGCTGCCCAACACCAACTGCGGTGTCACGACCCCCGGCGCCGACGACGCCCGCTACACGCAGCTGGGCTACGCGGTCGATGCGCTCGAGGCGAAGCCGAACACGAGCGTCTACCTCGACGGGACGAATGCCGCGTGGCTGACGCCCGGCGACCTCGCACCCCGCCTCATCAAAGCGGGGGTGAACCGCGCCCAGGGCTTCTTCACGAACGTGTCGAACTACCAGTGGACGGCCAACTCGGCCGAGATCGGCACCTGGATCTCCGAGTGCATCGCCCTCGTTAACGCGGGCGACGCCGACCCGGGCGCCGACTGCCCCAACCAGTACTGGAACGGCACGGGCGCGCTGGACACCAACAAGCAGTGGTCCCAGACCGCGGCCGACCCGGCGGCGAACACCGCCTGGATCGACCAGCAGTACGCCGCCAAGCTCGCCGCGGCCGGCGCGACGCCGACGGCGCACGTCGTGATCGACACGAGCCGCAACGGAGCGGGCCCGAACGACATGAGCCGGTATGCGGCGGCCCCGTACAACCAGAGCGCCGCCACGATCGCGACCCTGCGCGCGAGCAACTGGTGCAACCCGCCCGGTGCTGGGCTCGGCCTGACGCCGACCACGAAGACGGGAAGGCCGCTCGTCGACGCGTACCTCTGGGTGAAGACGCCCGGCGAGTCCGACGGGCAGTGCGATGCCGCGGGCGGCGCCCGCGCATGGGACTACAGCGTGTACTCGCAGCCAGGTTGGCCGACGGATGCCGCGAGCCAGGCCCTCTTCGACCCCCTCTGGGGCCTCGCGGACCCCGCCGCCGGCGACTGGTTCCCGCAGCAGGCTCTCGATCTGATCGCGCACGCGAGCCCGGCCCTGCTTCCCTGAGGGGCGCGGTGCGCCTCGCCGTGCATGCTCCTGCTTAGGGTGGGAGCATGCACGGCGAATACAAGGTCCCCGGGGGAAAGCTGGTCGTCGTCGACCTCGAGGCGGAAGACGGCCGCATCACGAACTTCCACCTCGCCGGCGACTTCTTCCTCGAGCCCGACGACGCGCTCGACGCGATCGACGCCGCCGTGAACGGTCTGCCCGTCGAAACCGATACGCGGGCGATCGCGGATGCCGTGCGCCGCGCCCTTCCGGAGGGGGCGGTGCTGCTCGGCTTCACCCCCGAGTCGGTCGGGGTCGCTATCCGCCGCAGCCTCGCCAACGCGACCACCTGGAACGACTACCAGTGGGAGATCGTGCACGCCCCCGCCGTCAGCCCCGTGACCCACCTCGCCCTCGATGAGGTGCTCACGGCCGCCGTCGCCTCGGGCGCGCGCAAGCCGACGCTGCGGTTCTGGGAGTGGGAGGAGAACGCGGTCGTCATCGGCTCGTTCCAGTCGGTGAAGAACGAGGTCGACCCCGAGGGCGCCGCGAAGTACGGCTTCGACGTCGTGCGCCGCATCACGGGCGGCGGCGCGATGATGATGGAGAAGGGCTCGGTCGTCACCTACTCGCTGTACGTGCCGGTCGACCTCGTGCAGGGCATGACCTTCGCCGACAGCTACGCCTACCTCGACGAGTGGGCGATCCTCGCGCTGCAGGGCATGGGCATCGACGCCTCGTACGTGCCCCTCAACGACATCACGAGCCCCAAGGGCAAGATCGGCGGTGCTGCGCAGAAGCGCCTCGGCTCGGGCGCCGTGCTGCACCACGTCACGATGAGCTACGACATGGACGGTCAGAAGATGACCGAGGTGCTGCGCATCGGCCGCGAGAAGATCAGCGACAAGGGCATCGCCTCGGCGGCGAAGCGCGTCGACCCGCTGCGCTCGCAGACGGGTCTGCCGCGGGCCGAGATCATCGACCGCATGAAGCAGCAGTTCGCCTCGATGTATCGAGCGACCCCCGGCGACATCACCCCCGCCGAGTACGCCGCGGCAGAGCGCCTCGTCACCGAGAAGTTCGCGA
>NZ_JBLRDT010000167.1:0-5333 GCF_057512245.1 Gryllotalpicola sp. CP2-P1 | reverse complement strand
AAGAGCTCGGCTCGGGCGCCGACAGCCCGCTGGCCGGCCTGGCGATCGACCGCACCGGCTCGGTGCCCGTCGTGCCGCAGGCGAACGGCAAGCGCACCCACGCGACGGTGTTCAACGCGTCGAAGCTCGTCATCACGGGCGGCCCGCGCGCCGGCGTCGAGTACGAACTGACCGCCGAGCCGCTGACGATCGGCCGCTCGAGCGAGTCGGGCCTCGTGATCCGCGACGACTACACGAGCACGCACCACGCGCGGCTCATGCTGTGGAACAACGAGTGGATGCTGCAGGACCTCGACTCGACCAACGGCACCTTCCTCGACGGCGAGCGCGTGACCGCGCCGACCCAGGTTCCCCTCGACACGCCGATCAAGGTCGGCATGACGACCTTCGAGTTGCGGCGGTGACGCTGGTGGCGTCCAACACCCGCGGCGCCGCGGTCAGCAATGTCGGCCGGGTGCGCAGCAACAACCAGGACTCCGGCTATGCGGGCCACGACCTCTTCCTGGTGGCCGACGGCATGGGCGGCCACGCCGGCGGCGATGTCGCCAGCGCGATCGCGACGAACCACATCAAGAAGGTCGACCGCGAGTACGACGACCCCGAGGTCGCCCGCGAGGCGCTGAAGGCGGCACTGCTCGAGGCGAACGCGGCGCTGGCCGACACCGTCTACGACCACCCCGAGCTGACCGGCATGGGCACGACCGTCAGCGCGTTCATCCGCGTCGGCGACTACGTCGCGCTCGCGCACATCGGCGACAGCCGCATCTACCTGTGGCGCGACGGCGAGCTCACGCAGATCTCGACCGACCACACCTTCGTGCAGCGGCTGGTCGACACCGGCCGCATCACGGTCGAAGAGGCCGCGGTGCACCCGCGCCGCAGCGTGCTCATGCGCGTGCTCGGCGACGTCGACGCGAACCCCGACGTGGATTCCTGGATTCTCGAGACGAAGCCGGGCGATCGGTGGATGCTGTGCAGCGACGGCCTCTCGGGGGTGGTCAAGCCCGAGCTGATGGCGCGCATGCTCGCGAGCCCGGCGTCGCCCAAGACCGTGGCCGACCGTCTGCTCAAGGCGAGCCTCGACGCCGGCGCTCCCGACAACGTCACCGTCATCGTGGTCGACATCGACCGCGGCGATCAGCCGCACGAGCCGGTCACGGTCGGCTCGGCGGCCGCGCCGATCTCCCACGTGGCCGAGTCCACGCGGCCGCGCGCCGCCCGCCTGCCGCTGCCTGCCCTGCTGCTGCACCCGACGCGCCCGGTGCAGGTGCCCACCCACTTCGAGCCGCAGACCGAGGACTATCTCGGCGAGCTCATCGAAGAGGACGAGCGGCGCCACCGCCGCCGCCGCGCGTTCTGGATCAGCTTCGCGCTCATCGCCGCGGCCGTGCTCGCCCTCATCGGCGTGCTCGGCTACCGCTGGACCCAGACGCACTTCTACGTCGGCATCGCCCCCGACGGGAACGTCGCGATCTTCCGCGGCGTGCAGCAGTCCGTCGGCCCCTGGCACCTCTCGCATGTCTACCGCGAGACGCAGCTGGCCGCCGACGACCTCACCGATTTCGAGCAGCAGCAGCTGCGCCAGACCACCAACCCGAGCAGCCTCGAGCAGGCGCAGCGCATCGTGGAGCAGTTGAGCCATGGCGGCTGAGTCGAACGCGCGCAGCGAAGCGAGAACCGGCATCGTCACGGCGATGACGAGCGTCGTGCCGCGCATCCGGATGCCGCGTCGGCTGCGCAATCTCGAGCTGTGGCTCCTCATCTTCGCGTTCGGCATCGTCGTCGCCGCCGAGGTCCTCGTGCAACTCGGCGCGAACGGCCGCATCGACGGCTCCCTCGCGTTCTTCGGCGTCGCGCTCGGCATCCTGGTCTTCGGCGTGCACATCGCGCTGCGCCTGACAGCGCCCGGTGCCGACCCGTTCATCCTGCCCATCGCGACGCTGCTGAACGGCCTCGGCATCGCGATGATCTACCGCCTCGACATCCACGAGGGCACGAGCGGCTGGGCCGCGGCATCCGTTCGCCAGATCGTGTGGGCCGCGTTCGCCATCGTGTGCGCGATCCTCGTGCTCGTCTTCGTGCGCAACCACCGCTCGCTGCAGCGGTACACGTACCTCAGCGGGCTCATCTCGATCGTGCTCGTGTTCATTCCGCTGCTGCCGGTGATCGGCACGGCGAACGAGAGCGCGAAGGTGTGGATCCAGATCGGTCCCCTCAACTTCCAGCCGGGTGAGATCGCGAAGATCACGCTCGCGATCTTCTTCGCCGGCTACCTCGTGCAGCGCCGTGACTCGCTCGCCGCCGTCGGCACGCGCATCCTCGGTGTCACGTTCCCGCGCGTGCGCGACCTCGGGCCGATCGCGGTGCTGTGGGTGCTCACGCTGCTCGTCATCCTGTTCGAGCGCGACCTCGGCACCGGTCTGCTCTACTTCGGGCTGTTCGTGGCGATGATCTACGTCGCGACGGGGCGCACGAGCTGGGCGCTGCTCGGCGTCGTCGCCCTGGTCGGCGGCGCGTGGGCGGTCAACGGGCTCTCGAGCGTGATCCCCAAGCTCGGCTATGTGCACGGCCGCTTCGAGAACTGGCTGCACCCGTTCGCGAACGCGCAGTTCGGCTCGACGGGCGGCAGCTATCAGCTCGTGCAGGGTCTGTTCGGGCTCGCCCACGGCGGCCTCATCGGCTCCGGTCTCGGCCAGGGGCAGCCCTACGTGACGCCCGTCGCCGACAGCGACTACATCTTCGCGAGCCTCGGCGAAGAGCTCGGCCTCATCGGCGTCTTCGCACTGCTGTGCCTCTACATGCTGTTCGTCGCCCGCGCGTTCCGCATCGGCTTCGCCAGCGAGGACGACTTCGGCAAGCTGCTCGCCATCGGCCTCGGCTTCGTCGTGGCCCTGCAGACCTTCGTGGTGATCGGCGGCATCACCCGGGTCATCCCGGTCACGGGCCTGACCGCTCCGTTCCTCGCGGCCGGCGGATCGTCGCTCGTCGCCAACTGGATCATCGTCGCGCTGCTGCTGCGCCTGTCGGACACCGTCCGCAATCAACCGAGGGCGGTGTCGTAAGTGAATCGTGAACTGAAGCGACTGAGCCTCGTCGTGCTCCTGATGTTCCTCGCCCTGTTCGTGGCATCCAGCACGATCCAGGTGGGCTACGCCGACCAGCTGAACGCCGACAGCCGCAACACGCGCGCCGTGAACGACAGCTACAACGTGCAGCGCGGAGCGATCATCGTGGGCGGCAAGCCGATCGCCCAGTCCGTGCGCAGCGACGACCGCTACCAGTGGCAGCGGCAGTACAGCGACGGGCCGCTGTACTCGGCCGTCACCGGCTACCTCGCCGTCAACGGCTCGGCGACGGGCATCGAGGGCGCCATGAACCAGCAGCTCTCGGGCACCTCGAACGCCGACTTCTTCCAGCGGGTGAAGAACATCATCACGGGCAAGCACCCGCAGGGGAACTCCGTCGAGCTCACGATCGACCCCGTCGCGCAGAAGGCGGCCTACGAGGCGCTCGGCGACAAGCGCGGCGCCGTGGTCGTCGAAGAGGTCGGAACCGGCAAGATCCTCGCGATGGTCTCGAAGCCCGACTTCGACCCGAACAAGCTCGCGACGCACGACAGCGCCGCCTACACGCAGACCTACGACGCGTTGCAGGATGCCGATGGCGAGCCTCTCGTCAACAAGGCGATCACCGACCTCAACCCGCCCGGCTCCACGTTCAAGCCGGTCGTGAGCACCGCCGCCTTCGAGACGGGCCGCTTCACCCCGAGCTCGCAGCTGCCGAACCCCTCGGCCCTGCAGCTGCCGGGCAGCTCGACCGTCATCCACAACGACACGGGCGCCAAGTGCCAGGGCGACACCGGGGGCAATGTCTCGATCCAGAACGCGCAGGTCTGGAGCTGCAACATCCCGTTCGCCGAGCTGGGCGCGAAGCTCGGCAGCAGCACCATCAAGAGCCAGGCTGAGGCGTTCGGCTTCAACCACCAGTTCTCGATCCCCATGCGCGTCTCTGTGAGCAAGTACCCGGGCTATGACGACCAGGCCGAGCTGATGCAGAGCGCCTTCGGCCAGCAGAGCGACACGGCGACGGCGCTGCAGATCTGCATGGATTCCGCGGCGATCGCCAACGACGGGGTCGTCATGGAGCCGAACCTCGTCCAGTCGGTCATCACCCCCGACCTCGATCGCCAGCAGGAGTTCGACCCGCAGCAGTTCGGCCGGGCCATGAGCGCCGACACCGCGAAGACCGTTACCGGGATGATGGTCAAGGGCGTCGATCAGGGCACCGGAACCAATGCGAAGATTAGTGGGGTCAGTGTGGCGGGGAAGACCGGAACCGCTCAGAACGGCGATGACAAGCCGTACACGCTCTGGTTCACAGGGTTCGCCCCGGCTGACGATCCGAAGTTCGCTGTCTCGGTTGTCGTGGAAGACGGCGGAGGACTGGGGCAGAGCGGCAGTGGCAATTCCGTCGCGGCTCCGATCGCGCGACAGGTACTTGAGGCGGTGCTGAACAAATGAGACCTTCCGCGGGGCTCACCTTCGGTGGGCGATACCAGCTGCAGTCGCGAATCGCGATCGGCGGCATGGGCGAGGTCTGGCAGGCGACCGACCAGGTCATCGGCCGCACCGTCGCGATCAAGATCCTGAAGGACGAGTACCTGGGCGACCCGGCCTTCCTCGAGCGCTTCCGCACCGAGGCACGGCACGCCGCCCTGGTGAACCACGAGGGCATCGCCAATGTCTTCGACTACGGCGAGGAGGACGGCAGCGCCTTCCTCGTGATGGAGCTCGTCCCCGGCGAGGCGCTCTCGTCGATCCTCGAGCGCGAGGGGCAGCTCTCCGCCGACAAGACGCTCGACATCGTCGCCCAGACCGCCTCCGCCCTGCAGGCCGCCCACGCGGCCGGGCTCGTGCACCGCGACATCAAGCCGGGCAACCTGCTGATCACCCCAGAGGGCCGCGTCAAGATCACCGACTTCGGCATCGCCCGCGTCGCCGACCAGGTCCCCCTGACGGCCACGGGCCAGGTCATGGGCACCGTGCAGTACCTCTCCCCCGAGCAGGCGAGCGGCCACCCGGCATCCCCCGCCACCGACATCTACTCGCTCGGCATCGTCGCCTACGAGTGCGTCGCCGGCCGCCGGCCGTTCACGGGCGAGTCGCAGGTCGCGATCGCGATGGCGCAGATCAACGAGGCGCCGCCCGAGCTGCCGACCACGGTCCCCGAGCCCGTGCGCAACCTCATCATGGCGTCGATCGCCAAGAACCCGAGCGACCGCCCGGCCTCGGCCGCGCACCTCGCGCGGGCTGCGCAGTCGCTGCGCCGGGGGG
>NZ_JBLRDT010000166.1:0-5363 GCF_057512245.1 Gryllotalpicola sp. CP2-P1 | reverse complement strand
CGCGGCGGCTCGACGACCAGCTACTCGACCTCAACCGGCGGCCAGGGCGGTTATGTCGGCGGGTCGGCTGCCGGGCGCTCTCGCGCTCCGCGTCGGGCCTCACGACCGTAGCGCGCCACGCCGATAGCGCACCGCGCCCCACGCGCTGCGCGCCCCAAGCGCTGCGCGTCTCACCGAGAAGTGCCGTGATGGCGGTCCCGTTCAACCGGAGCCCCATCGCGGCACTTCTCGCTGTATGGCCGCGTGCGCGCGGCACGCGCGGCACGGGCATGACGTGCAGGCCGTGCACCTCACTTGCTTCGCGTCGTACGAATTGGGCGACTCGCCCCAATTCGTACAAGGACGAAAAGGGAGACATGCGACCCGCTAGCGTCGATGCATGAGCGAGATCGTGGTGCGGGCTGCAACGCAGGCCGATGTCGCCGGCATGGCACGCGTGCATGTGCTGGGCTGGCAGGAGACCTACCGCGGGCTGGTACCGGACGAGGCGCTCGATGCGCCCGACTTCGTCGAACGGCGCGAGCAGATGTGGACGAGCGTGCTTGCGGACCGTGCGAACGGATGGCGCTCAGCCGTCGCCGAGCGCGGCGGTCGGATCGTCGGAATCGCCGCCGCCGGGCCGGCGCAAGGGGAGCGCCCGCCGCGGGCTTGGGAGCTCTACATCCTTTACCTGCTCGCCGAGCACCACGGCAGCGGCGCGGGCCAACGGCTTCTCGACGCGGTGCTGGAAGGTCGGGCATCCGTATTGCGGGTCGCCGATCCGAACCCGCGCGCGCAGGCGTTCTACCGTCGCAACGGGTTCGTGCCGGACGGCAGTCGCGAGCCGTTCGGCACGGGGCACGAGATCCGCATGGTGCGCTCGGCCGTCAGAGTCGCTTAGGGCAGGGCCCCGACCGAGGCGAGCGCCGCTCGCACGAGGGCTCCGCGGCCGCCTTCGAGCTCGTTGCAGACCGCATCGGATGCCGCCTCGGCGGGCGTGAGCCAGGTGAGCTCGAGGGCGTCCTGCCGGGGCTCCGTGGTCCCTGTCACGGGGACGACGTAGGCGAGCGAGACGGCGTGCTGGCGCTCGTCGACGAACGGAGTCTCGCTCGGAGCGGGGAAGTACTCGGCGATCATGAACGGCACGGGCGAGGCGGGCAGCTGCGGGAACGCCATCGGTCCGAGGTCCTTCTCGAGGTGGCGGAAGAGCGCGTCGCGCAGCGTCTCGCCGTAGAGCACGCGGCCCGAGACGATCGTGCGCGTGATCTCGCCGAGCGGCGTGCCGCGCAGCAGCAGGCCGATGTCGATGACGCGACCGAGCCCGTCGACGTGCACCGGAACGGCCTCGACGTAGAGGATCGGCATACGGTGCCTGATCTGCTCGAGCTCGATATCGCTCAGCCACGCAGGGCCGTAGCTCGGCGGCTCCTCTTCCTCAGGGCGGCCGTCGGGGTACGGGTCCGGGGTACGCACTGCCATACCGAGACAATACGGCCCTTGAACCGCACCCTGCCCGATGTCGGACCCCTGTGATCGAATGTCTGACGATGACCGACACGCTCGAGCGCTTCTCGGCCGCGACCCGGCAGTGGTTCGCGGGGGCGTTCAGCGCGCCGACCGCCGCGCAGCTCGGCGCCTGGGAAGCGATCTCGTCGGGCCGCAACACGCTCGTGATCGCGCCGACGGGGTCCGGCAAGACCCTGGCCGCGTTCCTGTGGGCGATCGACCGATTGATGAGCGATTCGAGCCATACGGATGCTTCGCGGGCCGGCACTGCGAAGACGAAGGTGCTCTACATCTCGCCGCTGAAAGCGCTCGGCGTCGACGTCGAGCGCAACCTGCGCAGCCCGCTCGTGGGCATCGCGCAGACCGCGAAGCGGCTCGGGCTCGACCCACCCGAGGTGAGCGTCGGGGTGCGGTCGGGCGACACGCCCTCGAGCGAGCGGCAGCGTCTGCTCAGGCATCCCCCCGAGATCTTGATCACCACGCCCGAGTCGCTCTATCTCATGCTCACCTCCGGTGCGCGCGAGACCCTGCGCGAGGTCGAGACGGTGATCGTCGACGAGGTGCACGCGGTGGCCTCGACGAAGCGCGGGGCGCACCTCGCGGTGTCGCTCGAGCGGCTCGACGAGCTGCTGGCGCGCCCCGCTCAGCGCGTCGGGCTGTCGGCGACGGTGCGGCCACCCGAAGAGGTGGCGCGGTTCCTCTCAGGCACGACCCCGACGACGATCGTCGCGCCCGAATCGCAGAAGCGCTTCGATCTGCGGGTCGTCGTGCCGGTCGACGACATGCGCGAGCTGCAGACGGCTCCGGGTGGAGATAAAGTGGGCGGCACGATCTGGACCCACGTCGACGAGGCCGTGCTCGACGAGGTGCTCGCCCACCGCTCGACGATCGTGTTCGCCAATGGGCGGCGCACGACCGAGCGGCTGACCGCGCGGCTCAACGAGCTCTATGCGGAACGA
Source organism: Gryllotalpicola sp. CP2-P1 (assembly GCF_057512245.1). Lineage (NCBI taxonomy): Bacteria > Bacillati > Actinomycetota > Actinomycetes > Micrococcales > Microbacteriaceae > Gryllotalpicola > Gryllotalpicola sp. CP2-P1. The sequence goes on along the minus strand of NZ_JBLRDT010000166.1, from coordinate 2,919 downwards.
CTGGGGTACGAGCCAGAGCCCGTGACATCGTTCCCTGCGCAGCTCGTCGGCGGTTCGGGAACGACCGGTGGGGTGTCGACCGAGGCGCCTGTGCTGGCACGCGCCCACCACGGCTCGGTGTCGAAAGAGCAGCGCGCCGCGATCGAAGACGACCTCAAGACCGGTCGTCTGCGGTGCGTGGTCGCGACGAGCTCGCTCGAGCTCGGCATCGATATGGGCGAGGTCGACCTGGTGGTGCAGGTCGCCGCTCCGCCGAGCATCGCGAGCGGGCTGCAGCGCATCGGCCGCGCGGGCCATCAGGTGGGCGAGGTGTCGAAGGGCATCCTCTTCCCCAATCATCGCGCCGACCTCGTGCAGTCGGCTCTGGCCACCGAGCGCATGCGGGCGGGGCTCATCGAGAAGATCGGCGTGCCGCAGAATCCGCTCGACATCCTCGCCCAGCAGACGGTCGCGGCGGTCTCGGTCGGCCCGGTCGACGTCGACGGCTGGTTCGACACGGTGCGGCGCTCTGCGCCGTTCGCGACGCTGCCGCGCGGGGCATACGAAGCCGTGCTCGACCTGCTCTCGGGGCGCTACCCCAGCGAGGAGTTCGGCGAGCTGCGCCCACGCCTCGTGTGGGACCGCGAGCGCGGCATCCTCACCTCCCGCCCGGGCGCGGGCCGGCTGGCGGTGACGAGCGGGGGCACGATCCCCGACCGCGGGCTGTTCGGGGTGTTCATGGTCGCCGGGGCGGAAGACAAGGCCCCGCGCCGCGTGGGCGAGCTCGACGAAGAGATGGTCTACGAGTCGCGCGTCGGCGACGTGTTCGCGCTCGGAACGACGAGCTGGAAGATCGCCGAGATCACGCACGACCGGGTGATGGTGACCCCGGCCTACGGCGAGCCGGGGCGCGTGCCGTTCTGGCACGGCGACGGCATCGGGCGCCCGGCCGAGCTGGGCGAGGCACTCGGCGGGTTCGTGCGCGAGCTGGGCGCGAGCGACGCCGCGGATGCCGTGGCGCGGCTCGCCGGCGACGGACTGGACGAGCGGGCATCCCGAAACCTCTTGACCTATCTCGACGACCAGAAGACGGCGACAGGGCACCTGCCGACCGACCGCACGCTCGTCGTCGAGCGCTTCCGCGACGAGCTGGGCGACTGGCGCATCGTGCTGCACTCGCCCTATGGGCAGATGGTGCACGCGCCCTGGGCGCTCGCGGTGGGGCGGCGCGTGCGCGAGAGCCTCGGGCTCGAGGGGGCGGTGCTGGCCGCCGACGACGGCATCATCGTGCGGCTGCCCGACTCCGACGCCGAGCCGCCCGGAGCAGAGCTGTTCGTCTTCGCGCCCGACGAGCTCGAGGCTCTCGTGACCGAAGAGGTCGGCGGCTCGGCGCTGTTCGCCGCGCGGTTCCGCGAAGCGGCGCAGCGGGCGCTGCTGTTCCCGCGGTACGACCCGGGGCGGCGCAACCCGCTCTGGCAGCAGCGCATGCGCTCGGCGCAATTGCTCGAGGTCGCCCACAAGTATCCGCAGTTCCCGATCATCCTCGAGACGATGCGCGAGTGCCTGCAGGACGTCTACGACCTACCCGCCCTCGCGGCGGTGGCGCGGCGCATCGAGCAGCGGAAGATCCGCATCGTCGAGACGACGAGCGAGAGGCCGTCGCCGTTCGCGTCGACGCTGCTGTTCGGCTACATCGCCGCGTTCATGTACGAGGGCGACTCGCCACTCGCCGAGCGACGCGCCGCGGCTCTTACGGTCGACACCGAGCTGCTCTCGCAGCTACTCGGGCGCTCCGAGCTGCGCGAGCTGCTCGACCCGGCGGTGATCTCGCGCGTCGAGAGCGAGCTGCAGCGGTTGCCCGAAGAGCGGCACGCGCGTGGCCTCGAGGGCGTCGCCGACCTGCTGCGCGTGCTCGGGCCGCTGTCGCTCGACGAGCTCGCGGCGCGGTTCGCGGGGTCGGGTGACGAGGTCGAGGCCGCTGTCGCCGAGCTCGTCGCGGCCAAGCGCGCACTGCGCGTGTCGATTGCGGGCATCGAGCGGGTCGCCGCCATCGAGGATGCCCCGCGCCTGCGCGACGCCATCGGGGTGCCCCTGCCGATCGGCGTGCCGACGGCGTTCATCGAGCCGGTCGCCGACCCGCTGGGCGACCTCGTCGGCCGCTACGGCCGCACGCATGGGCCGTTCGCCGCGGACGAGGTCGCCGCGCGGTTCGGGCTCGGCACCGCGGTCATCACCGACACGCTGCGCCGGCTGTCGCATGAGCGGCGCGTGGTCGAGGGCGAGTTCCGCCCGCACGCGACCGGTGCCGAGTGGTGCGACGCCGACGTGCTGCGCCGGCTGCGACGACTCTCGCTCGCGGCACTGCGGCACGAGGTCGAGCCGGTCGAGCCGTCGGCGTTCGCGCGGTTCCTGCCCGAGTGGCAGCACGTCGGCACCGGCACGCTGAAGGGTGTCGACGGGGTGGCATCCGTCATCGAGCAGCTGGCGGGCGTGCGCGCGCCGGCATCCGCGTGGGAATCGCTGATCCTGCCCGCGCGCGTCGCCGACTACGCGCCCGTCATGCTCGACGAGCTGACGGCGAGCGGCGAGGTGATCTGGGCCGGTGCTGGCACGATTCCGGGTCGCGACGGCTGGCTCAGCTTCCACCTCGCCGAGAGCGCGCCGCTGACGCTCGCCGAGCCGATGGAGTTCGAGACCGACGAGCTGCAGCGCGAGGTGCTCGCGACGCTGGGCGCGGGCGGCGGGTTCTTCTTCCGGCAGCTCTCCGACGCGGTCGGCTCGCAGGACGACGCCGCGCTCGAGACCGCACTGTGGGATCTCGTGTGGGCGGGTCTTGTGACGAACGACACCCTCGCCCCTGTGCGTGCGCTGACCGGCAGCAAGGCCGCTCATCGGCGACCGGCGCGGGCGCCGCGCACGCGCATGTTCCGCGGTGGCCGC
>NZ_JBLRDT010000165.1:0-5413 GCF_057512245.1 Gryllotalpicola sp. CP2-P1 | reverse complement strand
GGCGAGTACGACTGGCTGACCGCCACGAGCGCCACCACGGTCGATGTGCTGCAGAGCTATCGCGCCGTGATCCCCGCGACGACCAAGGTGGCGGCCGTGGGTGAGACGACCGCGGCGGCGCTCGTCGCCGCGGGCTATCGCGTCGACCTGGTGCCGGTTGCGAACAACTCGGCGAAGGGGCTGCTGGCCGAGTGGCCCGAGGCCACGGGCGGCGCCTCGGGGCTGCGCGTTCTGACGCTGCGCTCCGAGATCGCCAAGCCGACGCTGACCGAGGGGCTCGCCCACCTGGGGCACCATGTGGACGCGGTGGTGGCGTATCGCACCGTCGGGGTGCCGGTGGACGAGAAGATCGTCGCGGACGTTCGCGCCGGAAACATCAACGCGATCCTCGTGACCTCGGGCTCGGTGGCCGAGCAGGTCGCGGCGCAGCTCGGGCCGATTCCCGACGGCACGCTGATCGCCGCGATCGGCCCGCAGACCGCGCACGACGCGCGCGACTACGGCCTGAACGTGCACCTCATCGCGGCCGAGCGGTCGGCCGACTCGCTCATCGATGCGGTGGTGCAGGCATCCCGCTCGCAGCGGCCGTAAGGCGGCGCGGTCTCGAGGCACGCGCCTCTCGTGCTCCTCAACCAGCGTGCAGGTGGTGCGCATAGGCTCGAACGGTGAGTGACGTGCTGCATCCCCATGTCCGTCCGCGCCGACTGCGCTCCACCCCGGCCATGCGCCGGCTGGTCGCCGAGACCCGGCTGCACCCCGCCGAGCTGATCCTGCCGATGTTCATCCGCGAGGGGGCGAGCGAGGCGCAGCCGATCGCCAGCATGCCGGGCGTCGTGCAGCACTCGCTCGACTCGTTCAAGGCGGCGTTGCACGAGGCGGCCGAGGCGGGCATCGGCGGTGTCAACCTCTTCGGCGTGCCCGAGGTGCACGACGCCGTCGGCTCAGGGGCGACCGACCCCGACGGCATCCTCAACGTCGCGACCCGCATCGCTCGTGAAGAGGTCGGCGACGCACTCGTCATCCAGACCGACCTCTGCCTCGACGAGTTCACCGACCACGGGCACTGCGGCGTGCTCGACGAGGCCGGGAACGTCGACAACGACAAGACGCTCGTGCGCTACGCCGAGATGGCGCTGGCGCAGGCATCCGCCGGCGCGCATCTCGTCGCCCCGAGCGGCATGATGGACGGCCAGGTCGCCGTGATCCGCGAGGCGCTCGACGAGAACGGATTCCGTGACACCGGCATCCTCGCCTACTCCGCGAAGTACGCGAGCGCGTTCTACGGCCCCTTCCGCGAGGCGGTCGACAGTCAGTTGACGGGCGACCGCCGCACGTACCAGCAGGACCCGGCGAACCGCCGCGAAGGCCTGCGCGAGGCGACGCTCGACCTCGCCGAGGGCGCAGACATCGTCATGGTGAAGCCCGCGATGGCCTACCTCGACGTGCTCGCCGACGTGGCCGCCGTCTCCGACGTTCCGGTGTGGGCCTACCAGGTCTCCGGCGAGTACGCGATGGTCGAGTCGGCCGCCGCGAACGGCTGGATCGACCGCGACCGCGCCATCATCGAGACGCTCACGGGCATCCGCCGTGCGGGCGCCGACGCCGTGCTCACCTACTGGGCGGTCGAGGTCGCGACGCGGCTGCTCGACCGCTGAGCCCCTGCAGCGCTAACCCCTGCACCGCTGAATCCCTGCACCCCCTGCACGAGACCGAAGGCAAGGCATCCGTTGACCACTAACGAGACCGAGTTCGAGCGCGCCCGGCGCGTCATCCCCGGCGGCGTCAACTCACCCGTGCGCGCCTACCGCTCGGTGGGCGGCGCGCCCCGCTTCCTGACGTCGGCGCGCGGCGCATACGTCACCGACGTCGAGGGCCGCGAGTTCGTCGACCTGGTCGCGTCGTGGGGGCCCGCGATCCTGGGCCACGCGCACCCCGAGGTCGTGCGGGCGGTGGCGGATGCCGCAGGCCGCGGTCTCTCGTTCGGCGCGACGACCCCCGCCGAGACCGAGCTCGCCGAGCTCGTCGTCGCACGGCTCGGGGGCGGCACGGCGGCAGGCGGCCTGGTCGACGAAGTGCGCCTCGTGTCGACCGGCACCGAGGCGACGATGACCGCGATCCGCCTCGCCCGCGGATTCACGGGGCGTCCGCTGCTCGTCAAGTTCGCCGGGCATTACCACGGGCACTCTGACGGGCTCTTGGCCGAGGCCGGCTCGGGCGTCGCGACGCTCGCGCTGCCGGCGTCTGCCGGGGTGCCCGAGCCGATCGCCGCGCAGACGCTCGTGCTGCCCTACAACGACCTGGCCGCCGTGCGGGCCGCCTTCGAGGCGCACCCCGGCGACATCGCCGCCGTGATCGTCGAGGCCGCCGCCGCGAACATGGGCGTGGTCGCGCCGCGGCCCGGGTTCAACGCCGCGCTGACCGAGCTCGCCCACGAGTTCGGGGCGCTCGTCATCCTCGACGAGGTGCTCACGGGGTTCCGCGTCTCTGCGCAGGGGTACTGGGGCATCGACGGTGCGGGGGAGGGCGGCTACACCCCCGACCTCGTCACCTTCGGCAAGGTCATCGGGGGCGGCATGCCGCTCGCCGCGCTCGGCGGCCGCCGCGAGGTCATGGAGTACCTCGCGCCCGTCGGCCCCGTCTACCAGGCGGGCACGCTGTCGGGGAATCCGCTCTCGGTCGCGGCCGGGCTCGCCACCCTGCGACTCGCCGACGATGCGGTGTACGCGACGCTCGACCGCGTCAGCGCCACGCTGCAGCAGGAGGTGTCGGCGGCGCTCGCCGCCGAAGGCGTCGAGCACACGATCCAGCGCGCAGGCAACCTGTTCTCGGTGCTGTTCGCCGCCTCGCCCGCGGTGGACTACGCCGGGGTGCAGGCGCAGCAGGCGTTCCGCTTCGGGCCGTTCTTCCACAGCATGCTCGAGCAGGGCGTCGTACTGCCCCCGAGCGTCTTCGAGGCTTGGTTCGTGACGGCGGCCCACGACGAGCGCGCGCTTGAGCGCATCGTCGCGGCGCTGCCCGCCGCGGCCCGCGCCGCGGCACAGGCATCCCCGGCCTGACCCTCGGCCCCCGGTCGTCACAAACGTGGCTCAATCGCGCGAATAGCCCGCGACATCGACGACCGGGCGGCGGGCGCTACGGTCGGTCGTCATAAACGTGGCTCATCGGCCCGAATGGGCCGCAAAAGTGACGACCCACATCCGCGACGCGACCTGGCGGACACGGCAGACTAGGTTCATGGCCGATCTGCATGTGCACCGCGACCGCCTTGAAGTGCATCTGAGCACTGCCGAGAAACTGCTTGCGCTGCGCAAGGACGACCTCGTGATTCCCCGCGACGCGATCCGCTCGGTGGCGATCACGCAGGACCCGTGGATCTGGATCCGCGGCGTGCGCGTGCCCGGGGCCGCGATTCCGCTCACGCTCGCGATCGGCACGTGGAAGTTCCACGGCGGCAAGGACTTCCTGATCGTCAAGGGGAAGTCGCGGCCCGCCGTCGTCATCGACATCGCCCAGGACGACGCGGAAGAGGCCGAGATCGCCGACGGCTACGACCGCGTGATCGTCTCGACGACGCACGCGACGAAGCTCATCGAGGCGCTGCGGCACGCGCCGGCGACGGAAGAGAGCTGAGACTCAGGCGGTCGCCGCGACGATCGCCGTCAGCACGAGCCCGATGAGCGGCGCGAGACCCTGCGTGAGCGCAGCGGCGGCGAAGCGCCTGCCCAGCGTGAGCAGCACGAGGGATGCCGCGAGCATGCTGCCCGTGCTGAGGAAGACGAGCGCCAGGCCGGCCGAGCGCAGGCCGGACGACGGCGCCCCGCTGGCCAGCAGGACGACCCCGATCGCGGCGCCGATCGCGAGGAACAGGTTGTAGAAGCCCTGGTTGTAGGCGAGTTCCCGATTGGAATCCGCCTGGGCCTGGTCGGCCACGTTGAAGCGCCGCCAGACCGCGGGTCGCCTCCAGCCGAAGCTCTCCATCCAGAAGATGTAGAGGTGCAGCAGCGCGGCGAGCGCGACGACGATGCAGGCGATGACGGTGACGACCATGCGTCAACTGTGCCCGCCCGGCGGCCGGGCGGGGCGTTACGACACGTCGCGGCGCCAGGTGGTGAGGCACCCGATCACGGTCACGGCCGCGCCGTAGATCACGAGCATCACGCCGCCGTGCTGCCAGCTGAGCTGGTCGACGACCATGGCGCCCTCCGCGGTGTTCTGCAAGTCGAGGAAACTCGCCCCGACGAGCGCGTCGCTCGAGGCGCCCGGCAAGAACTTCGCGGCGCCCGCTGTCTCGACCGAGAACGCCGCACCGAGGCGCAGCAGCGGCTCGACGAACTGCGTGAACGCGAGGATGATCACGATCACGGCCGCCTGGTTCGGCACGAGCACCCCGAGTCCGACGCCGACGAAGCCCCACAGCGCCATGGCGATCACAGCGCGCCCGAAGAGATGCCAGGTCGCGTGGTCGCCGAGCTCGGCGTTCAGTCCGTAGTGCGTGAGGGCGGCCGCGCCGCTCGAGACGGATGCCGCGAGCGCGAGCGCCCCGTAGGCCGCGCCGAAGACGACCGCGGTCACGATCTTCGCCCACAGCACCGTGTAGCGGTGCGGGTTCGCGAGGAACGTCGGGGTGATCGTCTGATACCCCCACTCGCCCGCCGTGATCAGGGCGCCGAACAGCACGGGGAAGACGTAGCCGATCGAGGTGGCGAAGCTGTACAGCGGCGGCGCGAGGTCGCCGAAGCTCGGCACGAGGCCGTGGCGAGCGTGGATCGCCCCGGTCTGCAGGCCGGCGAAGAGCAGCCCGAGGCCACCGGTGAGCGCCATCAGATACAGCACGAGGACGAGCGCGAGGCTCCACCACAGCCGCGTCGTGAAGATCTTCGTGAACTCGGACCTGACGCCGGCGAAGAACCCGATCACAGCCCGTCCTCCCCGACGAGACGCAGGAAGGTGTCCTCGAGTGACCCCGTGTCGGTGCGCAGCTGCGAGAGCTCGACCCCGGCCGCGAAGGCCACCCGGCCGACCGCGTCGCTGCTCGCGCCCCGCACGACGAAGCCGCTGTGGCTGCGCTCGAAGCCGAGCTGCGCGGCGCTCAGCGCCTGGGCCAGATCGTCGCGGCGGGGAGCGTCGACGACGGTGCTCGGGGCGGTGCCGCCCGGGCTCTGAGCGCCGAGGCCCGCGAGCGTCCCGGCGTATCTGAGCCGCCCCTTCGCGATGATGATCACGTCGTCGACGCTCTGCTGCACCTCGCTGAGCAGGTGCGAGCTGATCAGCACCGTGCGGCCCTGCGCGGCGAGCCCGCGCAGGAAGTGACGAATCCATCGGATGCCCTCGGGGTCGAGCCCGTTGATGGGCTCGTCGAGCACGAGCACCTCGGGGTCGCCGAGCAGCGCGAACGCCAGCCCCAGCCGTTGGC
>NZ_JBLRDT010000164.1:0-5473 GCF_057512245.1 Gryllotalpicola sp. CP2-P1 | reverse complement strand
ACCGCCGCCCGGCAGCGCTGGTCAGAGCCGGCCGACATCATCGACGGGCTCGAAGAGGCCGGCGTCCGTGCGATCGCACAGTCGGCGCCGGCATCCGTCTCGATCAGCGACGAGCTGTTCGAGGTCGGCCGGGCCGTCGCGAGCGACGCACAGCTCGAGCTGGCCCTGCGCAGCAAGCTCGCCGACCCGGCCGCGAAGGTCGGCGTGGTCGAGCGCCTGCTTCAGACGAAGGTCTCCGCACAGACCGTCGCGATCGTGCGTCAGCTCGTCGCGGACCCGCGCGGCCGCGGCATCCGCGAGTCGCTGCGCTGGGCGCAGCAGACGGTCGCCGACCAGAAGCAGGCCGTGCTCGCGACCGTCACCAGCGCGCAGCCCCTCACGGCCGCTCAGCTGGACCGCCTTCGCGGCGTGCTCTCGAAGCGCTACGACAAGGCGATCGCCTTCAACACCGTCATCGATCCCGAGCTCATCGGCGGCCTGCGCGTGCGGGTCGGCGACGACGTCATCGACTCGAGCATCGCCACGCGTCTCTCCGACGTGCGGCTCCAGCTCGCATAACACCGGTCTTCACCGCTGAGGCCAGCCGCCTCGCTTACAAAAGGAACAACATGGCAGACATCTCCATCAGCCCCGACGAGATCCGGGACGCGCTGAAGGACTTCGTCACGTCGTACGAGCCCAGCAAGGCGACCGCCACCGAGGTCGGCCACGTGCTCGACGCCGCTGACGGCATCGCCCACGTCGAGGGCCTCCCGGGCGTCATGGCGAACGAGCTGGTCCGCTTCGCGGACGGCACCCTCGGCCTCGCGCTGAACCTCGACGAGAACGAGATCGGCGTCGTCGTGCTCGGCGAGTTCGCCGGCATCGAAGAGGGCCAGGAAGTGACCCGCACGGGCGAGGTCCTCTCGGTCGCCGTCGGCGACGGCTACCTCGGCCGCGTCGTCGACCCGCTCGGCAACCCGATCGACGGCCTCGGCGAGATCGCGACCGAGGGCCGCCGTGCCCTCGAGCTGCAGGCCCCCGGCGTCATGCAGCGCAAGTCGGTGCACGAGCCGATGCAGACCGGCATCAAGGCGATCGACGCCATGATCCCGATCGGCCGCGGCCAGCGCCAGCTCATCATCGGCGACCGCCAGACCGGCAAGACCGCGATCGCGATCGACACGATCATCAACCAGAAGGCCAACTGGGAGTCGGGCGACCCCGACAAGCAGGTGCGCTGCATCTACGTCGCGATCGGCCAGAAGGGCTCGACCATCGCCTCGGTGAAGGGCGCCCTCGAGGAGGCCGGCGCGATGGAGTACACGACCATCGTCGCGGCCCCCGCCTCCGACCCGGCCGGCTTCAAGTACCTCGCGCCCTACACCGGCTCGGCGATCGGCCAGCACTGGATGTACGGCGGCAAGCACGTCCTGATCATCTTCGATGACCTGACCAAGCAGGCAGAGGCCTACCGCGCCGTGTCCCTGCTGCTGCGCCGCCCGCCGGGCCGCGAGGCATACCCGGGTGACGTCTTCTACCTGCACTCGCGTCTGCTCGAGCGCTGCGCGAAGCTGTCCGACGAGCTCGGCCACGGCTCGATGACCGGCCTTCCGATCATCGAGACCAAGGCGAACGACGTCTCGGCGTACATCCCCACCAACGTGATCTCGATCACCGACGGCCAGATCTTCCTGCAGTCCGACCTGTTCAACGCGAACCAGCGCCCGGCGGTCGACGTCGGCATCTCGGTTTCGCGTGTCGGCGGCGACGCGCAGCTGAAGCACATCAAGAAGGTCTCCGGCACGCTGAAGCTCGAGCTCGCGCAGTACCGCTCGCTCCAGGCGTTCGCGATGTTCGCGTCCGACCTCGACGCGGCCTCGCGCCGCCAGCTCGAGCGCGGTGCGCGTCTGACCGAGCTGCTGCGCCAGCCGCAGTACTCGCCGTACCCCGTCGAAGAGCAGGTCGTCTCGATCTGGGCCGGCACGAACGGCAAGCTCGACGACATCGAGGTCGAGGACATCCTCCGCTTCGAGAGCGAGCTGCTCGATCACCTGCGCCGCAACACGAAGGTGCTCGACACGCTGCGCGAGTCGGGCCAGCTCTCCGACGACACGGTGGCCGAGATCTCGTCCGAGATCGACAAGTTCAAGCTCGAGTTCCAGACCGGCAAGGGCCAGCCCCTGGCCGCTCCCGGCACGGAGCAGCACGAGGCGCTCGACGCCGAGGCTGTCGAGCAGGAGAAGATCGCCGGGAACCGCTAGTCATGGGCGCTCAGCTTCGCATCTACCGGTCGAAGATCCGGTCCGCGCAGACGACGAAGAAGATCACCCGCGCGATGGAGCTCATCAGCGCGAGCCGCATTGCCAAGGCGCTCGCTCGCGTGAACGAGGCGGGCCCCTACACGCAGGAGATCTCGAAGGCGGTGGCGCTCGTCGCCCACCGCTCGAACGTCGAGCACTTCCTGACGACGGAGCCCAAGGAGATCAAGAGGGCGCTGATCGTGGTCTACACCTCAGACCGCGGCCTCGCGGGCGCGTTCAACTCGCAGGTGATCCGCCAGGCGCTGCAGCTCGAGACGCTGCTCAAAGAGCAGGGCAAAGAGGTCGTGTGGTACCTCGTCGGCCGCAAGGCCGTCGGCTACTTCGCGTTCCGCCGTCGGGAGTACCTCGAGAGCTGGACGGGCGAGACCGACCAGCCGTCGTTCGAGCTCGCGAAGGAGATCAGCGACAAGCTCATCGAGCTGTTCACGCGCGACGAGTCCGAGGGCGGGGTGAACGAGATCCACGGCGTGTTCAACCAGTTCGTGAGCTCGATCACGCAGACCCCGCGGGTGCGCCGCCTGCTGCCCCTGCAGGTCGAGGGCAAGCTCGAGGACGACTCCCTTCCCGACGTCGACGGCGTGGCTCCGCTGTACGAGTTCGAGCCCGACGCCGAGACCGTGCTCGACCGGCTGCTGCCCGCCTACGTCGAGAGCCGCGTGTTCTACGCGCTGCTCCAGTCCGCGGCGTCCAAGCACGCCGCGACGCAGAAGGCGATGAAGTCGGCATCCGACAACGCGGACAAGCTGATCACCAACTACACGCGCCTCGCCAACAACGCGCGTCAGGCCGAGATCACGCAGCAGATCTCCGAGATCGTCGGCGGTGCCGACGCGCTCGCGTCCTGACCACAGAAGCCTGTTCGAGAGACAGAGAGAGACAACAATGACCATCACCGCCGAGACCCCCGGCACGGGCGCACAGGTCGCGCCCGGCGTCGGCCGCGTTGCGCGCGTCACCGGTCCCGTCGTGGACATCGAGTTCCCGCACGACGCGATCCCCGAGGTGTACAACGCGCTCAAGACCACCATCAGCTTCTCGGGCGACGAGGAGGAGGCGCACGAGATCACGCTCGAGGTCGCTCAGCACCTCGGTGACGACCTCGTGCGCGCCATCTCGCTGAAGCCGACCGACGGCATCGTCCGCGGCCAGGAGGTGCGCGACACCGGCGCCCCGATCTCGGTGCCCGTCGGCGACGTGACCAAGGGCCGCGTCTTCGACGTGACGGGCGAGATCCTCAACGCCGAGCCCGGCGAGAAGATCGAGATCACCGAGCGCTGGCCGATCCACCGCAAGGCGCCGTCGTTCGATCAGCTCGAGTCGAAGACCACGATGTTCGAGACCGGTATCAAGGTCATCGACCTTCTGACGCCGTACGTGCAGGGCGGCAAGATCGGCCTGTTCGGCGGCGCCGGCGTCGGCAAGACCGTCCTCATCCAGGAGATGATCCAGCGCGTCGCGCAGGACCACGGCGGTGTGTCGGTGTTCGCCGGCGTCGGCGAGCGCACCCGTGAGGGCAACGACCTGATCCACGAGATGGACGAGGCCGGCGTCTTCGACAAGACCGCTCTCGTGTTCGGCCAGATGGACGAGCCGCCGGGGACGCGTCTGCGCGTCGCCCTCTCGGCGCTGACCATGGCCGAGTACTTCCGCGACGTCCAGAAGCAGGACGTGCTGCTCTTCATCGACAACATCTTCCGCTTCACGCAGGCGGGCTCCGAGGTGTCGACGCTGCTCGGCCGCATGCCCTCCGCGGTGGGCTACCAGCCGAACCTCGCCGACGAGATGGGTGTTCTTCAGGAGCGCATCACCTCGACGCGCGGCCACTCGATCACCTCGCTGCAGGCGATCTACGTGCCGGCCGACGACTACACCGACCCGGCCCCGGCGACCACCTTCGCGCACCTCGACGCGACGACCGAGCTCTCGCGTGAGATCGCCTCGCAGGGTCTGTACCCCGCGGTCGACCCGCTGGCCTCGACCTCGCGCATCCTCGACCCGCGCTACATCGGCGAGGACCACTACCGCGTGGCGACCACCGTGAAGCAGATCCTGCAGAAGAACAAGGAACTGCAGGAGATCATCGCGATCCTCGGTGTCGACGAGCTCTCCGAAGAGGACAAGATCACGGTCGAGCGTGCTCGCCGCATCCAGCAGTTCCTCTCGCAGAACACCTACATGGCGAAGAAGTTCACGGGTGTCGAGGGCTCGACGGTTCCGATCAAGGACACCATCGAGTCGTTCGACGCGATCGCCCGCGGCGACTTCGACCACGTCGCCGTTCAGGCGTTCTTCAACGTCGGCGCCATCTCCGACGTCGAGGAGAAGTGGGCGCAGATCCAGAAGGAGAACGCGTAGGCCATGGCGAAGCTGCTCAACGTCAGCGTGGTCGCCGCAGACCACAAGGTCTGGTCGGGCGAGGCGGCCATGGTCGTCGCCAAGACCACCGACGGCGAGATCGGCGTTCTGCCCGGTCGCGAGCCGGTGCTCGGCCTGCTCGCGAGCGGCCAGGTGCGCCTGACGCTGCCGGGCGGTGAGCGCATCACGGCGAACGCCGAGGGCGGTTTCTTCTCGGTTGCGGCCGACATCGTCACGATCGTCGCGTCGCGCGCCGAGCTGGTCTAGCCGCTCAACCTGTCTCTCTCACGGAAGTCCCGTCCCGCTCGTCGGGGCGGGACTTCCGCGTTTCCCACGCTGGTCGAGTAGGTCGCTCTGCGACCGCATCGAGACCCCTTCCTCGCAGGAATCCCGTGCTCCTTCTGCTTCCCCCCTCCGAGACGAAGCGCCCCGGCGGCGCTCCCGGCACCCGGCTCACCCTGTCGAAGCTGCGTTACCCGATGCTGACGGATGCCCGCCGCGCCACCCTCGACGCGCTCGCTGCCCTCGCAGAGGACCACGACGCCGCGGTGGCCGCGCTCAAGCTCGGGGTGAAGCAGCATCACGAGGTCGCGAAGAACCGGGTGCTCGAGGAATCCGAACTGCTCCCCGCGGTCGATCGCTACACCGGCGTGCTCTACGACGCGCTCGACGCCGGGTCTCTGCCCGCGACGGCGCGCGAGCGCCTCGGCCGACACGTGGTCATCCACTCGGCGGTCCTCGGCCCGGTCGGCGCGCTGGACGGGATTCCCGACTACCGCCTCTCGCACGACTCCCGTCTTCCCGGCGTGCGGCTC